>NZ_JAZDRK010000004.1:0-108063 GCF_047501505.1 Rhodopseudomonas sp. G2_2311 | reverse complement strand
TGCGGTGCCGGGGGCGGGCGGGGGCGGAGCGGCGCGCCCGGCCCCCCCCGCGCGGCGGGGGCGCCGGCCCCCCCCCCCCCCCGGTCGGAAACGTGATCCCGAACCGGCCATAGAGATCCGGCACCACGACCGGCGCGTTGAGACGGAAGGCTTCGGCGACCGGCCATGGCTCGTCGCCGTCCGCGAGCGACAGCGTTGGCTTTACCGCGGGGTGCCCGGCATCGATCCCGGATGCAGCGGCCAGTTCGGCGTGAGCGCCGCCGAGGTCGGTCAGATAGATCAGCGCGAACGGCAGGTCCTGGGGATTGGTGGCAAGCGCCGCAGCGCTGCGTTCACATGCCTGGCCGATGCTGCGGGATTGGGCTGCGCTGGCGGCCAGGTCGCGCAGCAGCGACAGTTGCCGTTCGGTGATGACCCGCTGCGTATCGTCGGTGTTGGCGCAGAAAATGCCGCCCGGCGAGCCGTCGTCGGTCGGAATCGGGCTGTAGGAGAAGGTGTAGTAGGTCTCCTCGGGAAAGCCGTTGCGCTCCATGATCAGGAGCTGGGCTTCCACATATGTGCCCTCGTGGCCGCTCGTCGCCTTGGCCAGCAGCGGGGCGATGTCCTCCCAGATTTCCGACCAGACTTCCGAGGTCGGCCGGCCGAGCGCCCATGGGTGCTTGCCGCCGATGATCGACTTGTAGGGATCGTTGTAGAGATAAGTCAGCTCCGGGCCCCAGCCGATCCAGATCGGCTGTTGCGAGGTCAGCATGATGCGAACTGCGGTCTTGAGCGCCTGCGGCCAGCTCTCCGGCGGCCCGATCGGGGTCGATGCCCAATCGAACGCGCGCATTAGCGACGCTAGTTCGCCGCGGCCCAGAAAAAGACTGTCTGGGACCGCGTCTGTGCGGCCCAGGTGCCCGCCGGGCGTATTTTCAGCCAAGTGATCCCCCGATCAACCCCTCGCTGTCCCGGTTCGCAACGCGCGGGCTTGGGTTTGGTTCCCCGCCGTCAAAGGGGCTCCTTTCGCCAAATGGTCCCGGCAATAGTTGCCCGACCCGGCAAAACCGCCCCGGCCTCAGGACCCGTAGCTAATCGCCAACTATATGAAATGACTTCGTTTTGTCCGTTGGCACGAGGCTTGCGGGAAGCCTCATTGGATCTTGCTGTCAACAGCCGCCACGGGCGGCCGCATCGGGAGAAGTCAGTAATGGGTATTTTCGGCGCTCTCACCACGTCGGTCGCGGGCCTGCGCTCCAACTCCTATGCGCTGGAGAACATCTCCGGAAACATCGCCAACTCGCAGACCACGGCATTCAAGCGCATCGACACCTCGTTCCTGGACCTGATCCCGCAGGCCGGCAACAACCAGCAGCTCGCCGGCTCAGTGACTGCAGGATCGCGGCTGACCAACACCACGCAGGGCTCGGTGCAGTCCGCCTCGGTGTCGACCTACATGGCGATCAACGGCGAAGGCTTCTTCGTGGTGCAGAAGCCGAGCTCGTTCAGCGACAACAACCCGATCTTCCCAGGCGTCGACAATTTCACCCGCCGCGGCGACTTCTCGCTCGACAAGAACGGCTATCTGGTGAACGGCGCCGGCTACTATCTGGAAGGCGTCAAGATCGACCCGACCACCGGCAACCCGGTCGGTGGCAGCCCGGGCGTCCTGAAGTTTCAGAACGACTTCCTGCCCTCGCAGGCCACCACCAAGATCAGCTACCGCGCCAACTTGGCCTCCTATCCGCTGACCACCAAGCACGACAAGTCGATCCCCGGCTCGGAACTGCTGCGCGCGGCTGACTTCGCTACCAACCCGCAGGTTCTCGGCACCACTCCGCCCCCGTTCAGCGACAACACCAAGACCGGACTGCAGATCAACAACAAGCAGGGTGTCCCGATCACCGGCGCGACCAAGCTGAGCGGCGTCGCCGGCAGCGACTCGATCGGCGTCGACTTCGCAGTGGGCAACACCATCACGGTGAACGGCACGGCCATTACCTTCACGGCTTCGGGCGGCACCGACGATGCGACCCACATCCCGATCGACTCCACGATCGCCAACCTGTTGAGCAAGATCGATGCGATCTCCGCCGGCGGTGCGGCGTCGACTGTGACTTCGGGCGCGGTGGTGCTGCACACCGGCGTCGCCAGCGATCTGGCCATGACGTCCGGCGCTGCGGCGTTTGCCTCGCTCGGCCTCACCAGTCCCGTCAACGTGGTCCGCAACGGCGGTGGTTCGGTCGGTACCGGCAAGGTGACCGGCGTCGACAACCAGACGTTCCTCGACGAGTCGGTTTCTGGCGGATCCACCACGGCCTATGATGGCAATGGCGCGCCGGTGAACGTGCAGTTCCGCTGGGCCAAGGTCGACTCCGCTACGCTCGGCACTGGCCACACCGACGTCTGGAACCTGTTCTATCAGGTCAATCCGAATGCGACCGGCACGCAGACGGCGTGGCAGAACGTCAATACCAACTTCACCTTCGCCTCCAACGGTCAGATGAGCCCGGTGATCGGCCAGATCACGCTGACCGGCCTGACCGTGTCGGGTGTGTCGCTGGGCGACGTGACGATGGCATTCGGCACCGGCGGTCTGACGCAGTTCTCCGACACCAACGGCAACGTCCAGGTCAACCAGCTGCAGCAGGACGGCTACTCGGCCGGCCAGCTCGTCAGCGTGTCGGTCAGTAACGACGGCCGCGTGGTCGGTGCCTATTCCAACGGCCGCAATATCGACCTCGCCGAAGTGTCGGTCGCGACCTTCAACGGTGCGAACTTCCTCAAGCGCACTGATGGCGGCGCCTTCGAAATCACCAATGAATCCGGCCAGCCTTTGTACGGCAAGGGCGGCTCGGTGTCGGGCTCGTCACTGGAATCGTCGAACACCGACATCGCTGACGAATTCACCAAGCTGATCGTCACGCAGCAGGCCTATTCGGCGAACACCAAGGTGATCACCACGGCCAATACCATGGTGCAGGATCTGCTCAACGTGATGCGCTAGGCGGTGCGGTCCGCCCTCCAACCCCCGGGTAGGTAGTCATGAGTCTCGGAGACGCACTCGCTATTGCAATGGCCGGCCTTCGGGTGAACCAGGCGACGATGTCGCTGGTGTCATCCAACGTCGCCAATGCAGAGACGCCCGGCTATGTCCGCAAGACGGTCAACCAGTCGGCGGTGAATGCTGGCGAGACCGGAACCAGCGTCAAGGTCGTCGGTGTCGACCGTCAGCTCGATGACTACATTCTGGCCCAGCTTCGAACCGAGACTTCGGGAGGAGCCTACGCGTCATTGCGCTCTGACTTCCTGAAGCAGCTGCAGGGGCTGTTCGGCGATCCGAACTCCACCGGCACGCTCGAAAGCTCCTACAACGGCCTCACCACCGCGCTGCAGGCGCTTGCAACCAGCCCGGACAGCACCTCTGCGCGGATTGCGGTGCTGAACGCCGCGCAGGCGATTTCCAGCAATCTGAACTCGACGTCCAACGGCATCCAAACGCTGCGCGCCGGTTGCGAAACCGGCATCGCCGACGCAGTGACCACCGCGAACAATTTGATGCAGCAGATCGCCAACATCAACACCCATATCCAGGCCAATCCGCTCGGCGGCACATCGACCGATGCGGCCACCTCGGCGATGCTCGATCAGCGCGATCAGGCGATCAATCAGCTGTCGCAACTGATGGACATCCGCGTGGTGACCAACGGCGCCAATCAGGTGACGGTGTTCACCGGATCCGGCGTGCAGCTCGTCGGCATGGAGGCGGCGACGCTGAGCTTCAATGCGCAGGGTACGGTTTCGCCGACTACGGTGTGGAATCCAAACACGGCAATCAGCGATCTCGGCTCGATCCGGGTCGGCTACGCCAACGGCTCGTCTTCCGATCTGACCAGCTCGTTGAAATCCGGTAAGCTGGCTGCCTATGTCGAGCTGCGCGACAAGACACTGGTTCAGGCTCAGACCCAGCTCGATCAGTTCGCGGCGTCGCTGTCGAGCGCGCTGTCGGACAAGACGACGGCCGGCACGGCGGTCACCTCCGGCACCCAGGCGGGCTTCAATCTCGATCTGTCGTCGATGAAGACCGGCAACACCGTCAACATCTCGTACACCGATACCCTGACCGGTGCGCAGCATACGGTGACGGTGGTGCGGGTCGATGATCCGTCGGTGCTGCCGCTGCCGCAGAACGCCACGGCCGATCCGAACGACTACGCGGTCGGGATCGATTTCTCCGGCCTGTCCGGCTCGGTGGTGTCGCAGCTCAATGCGGCGCTCAACAGCCGCAACCTGCAGTTCAGCGGCACCGCGCCGAATATCACGGTGCTGAACAACGCTGGCTTCTCGACGATTACGGCAGCCTCCGTCACCACCACGGAGACGTCACTGACCGGCGGCACCGCGTCGGTGCCGCTGTTCAACGACAACGGAGCGGCTTACACCGGCGCGATCAACGGCTACGGCAGCCAGATGACCGGCTTCGCGCAGCGGATCTCGGTCAATGCCGATCTGATCAAGGATAACTCCCGGCTTGTGGTGTATTCGACCTCGCCTCTGACAGCCGCCGGCGACACCACGCGGCCGGACTTCCTGGTCAAGCAGCTCAACACCAGCAAGTATCTGTACTCGGCGAAGACCGGAATTGGTTCGGATGCGGCACCTTATAAGGGCACGCTGCTGAGCTATTTGCAGCAGTTCGTCAGCCAGCAGGGCTCCAACGCGGCGGCGGCGAAGCAGCTGTCGGAGGGCCAGAATGTGGTGCTGAACACGCTGCAGCAGAAGTTCTCGACGTCCTCCGGCGTCAACATGGACGAGGAGATGGCGCATCTGCTGTCGCTGCAGAATGCCTACGCGGCGAATGCGCGTGTGATGTCGACCATCAACCAGATGTATCAGTCCCTGATGCAGGCGATTTGAGGCGAGCCATGGCGATCGACGGCGTAAGCGGGCGTACTTCCTACATCGGCACCGGGATCCTCAATCTCCGCAGCCAGATCGATGATTTGAGCCAGCAGCTCTCGAGCGGGCGGATCTCGAACACTTATGCCGGCGACGGCACCGGCCGCAGCCTTGCGATCGGCCTACGCGCGCAGATGTCGAACATCGCCAGCTACGGCGACACGATGACCAACATCACCACCCGCATCAGCGTGGCGAACCTGTCGCTGCAGCGGATGGCGACGATCAACAGCGAGGTGAAGGGCGCGGCGGTGAGCGCCGGTTCGACGCTGGACAACACCGGTCAGACTCCGGGCCAAAAGACCGCGTCGCTCGATTTCTTCGACTCGGTCGACATGCTGAACGCACAGGTCGGCGATCGCTATCTGTTCGGCGGCCGGATCACCGACACCGCGCCGGTCACCGCGGCCGACAAAATCATGAACGGGGATGGCGCGGCGATCGCCGGGCTTAAGCAGGTGATCAGCGAACGCCACGATGCCGACGTCGGTACCAACGGCATGGGCCGTACGATCGTGTCGACCGGCGCGACTGTCACAACCGTGCAGATCGGGGAGGACTTCGCGGCCAATCCGTATGCCACTCCGACCCCGATCGGGCCGTCGCCGTTCGGCATGAAGCTGAATGCGGTTTCGACCACGATCAGCGGCGCGGTGGTGACGCAGCCGACCGAGACGCCGCCGACCACCCCGCCCGCGGCCCCCAATCCGAAGGCGATGTCGATCGACCTCAATGGTGTCATTCCGAACGAGGGCGACACCGTGAAGTTCACGTTCGACATGCCGGACGGAACGCAGGAGACCATCACGCTGACCGCGTCGTCAAAGACGCCGCTGCCGGACGGCTGTTTTGCGATCGATCAGGGCACGCCGACCGCAGTGCCGCCGGTGGCGCCTTCACCGTCCGTCACCGCGGCCAATCTGCAGACAGCACTGACGGCTGCAGTGAAGAAGATGGCCAATGGGCCGCTGGCGGCGGCCTCGGCGATCAAGGCCGGCGACGACTTCTTCAACAACACCCCGCCGCTGCGGGTCGCAGGTACCGCGCCGTTCGGCGCTGCCACGGCGCAAGTCGCCGGCACCAAAGCTAATACCATTTTCTGGTATAACGGTGAGCCGGACTCGGCGACAGACCCAGCCCGTGGCACGGCGGTTGCCAAGATCGATGACGCCATCACGGTGCAATACGGTGCCCGAGCCGATGAGCAGGCGCTGCGCAAGCAGTTGCAGACCGTGGCGGTGTTCGCGGCGGTGACCACCTCGGCGACCGATCCCTATAGTTCCGGCAAGATCGCTGCGCTCAACCAGCGTGTGGCTGCTAATCTGGCGGTCGTTCCCGGCCAGCAGTCGATCCAGAATATGCAGGCGGAGTTGGCCGGCGCTCAGGCTTCGATCAAGGCCACGGCTAACCGGCAGACGCAAAGCAAGGCCCTGGCGCAGACCATGCTGAGTTCGATTGAAGGCATCAACAACGATGAGGTCGCGACCAAGCTTTTGGCGCTACAGACCGCGCTCCAGGCCTCGTATCAGACGACGTCGAAACTCTATCAGCTCAGCCTCGTCAAGTTTCTCTAGTTAATTATCTCTGAACGGCGGGCCGCCGCTCCGGCGGCCCCGCGGCGACCGATTTGGCGCCGCTTGGCTGTTCCAGCTGCAGCCCAAGTCCTCCTAAACGCTCACTGATCCCAGCAAACCACGTAGTCTTGCGAGGCTGCGGGGCGCGTCTCGACGCCCGTGTCATCTTGCACAAACCAGTGATTTTACGGGCGATTCCTTCCGTTAAACCCGGTTCTCTACCTTTACGTATTTTTAGAGTCTGGCCGGCAAGGTTCCGCGACCGATCAAGAAGATCGCGTTTGCACACCAGGAAGGTAGCATCACAATGTCCGGTATCGTTCTATCCAACGCCGTTCGCCAGAATCTTTCTTCGCTCCAGGCCACGGCTGACTTGCTCGCCACCACCCAAAGCCGCCTCTCGTCCGGCAAGAAGGTGAACACGGCGCTCGACAATCCGACCAACTTCTTCACCGCCGCTTCGCTCGACAGCCGCGCCAGCGACATCAACAACCTGCTCGATGGCATCGGCAACGGCGTGCAGATCCTGCAGGCCGCCAATACCGGCATCACCTCGCTGAACAAGCTGGTGGACAGCGCCAAGTCGATCGCCAACCAGGCCCTGCAGACGACCTCCGGCTACGCCACCAAGTCGAACGTGTCGGCGACCATCTCTGGCGCCACCGCTGACGACCTGCGCGGCACCCAGAGCTACTCGAACGCGGTTGCCACCGGCAACGTGATCTTCGACGGCACCGCGGGCGGCAGCACCGCGGCGTCCGGCACCGACACCCTCGGTGGCGCGATCGTCAGCATCGCGGCGGGTACGGCTGTGACCGTGCTCGGCGCCGCTGACAACACCGCGCTCGGCAGCGTCCTCAGCGTCGGCACCGCCGCCGCCACCGCGGCCGGCTCCAACCTGATCAGCGACCTCACCAACGGTTCGACCACCACGGCGACCGGTCCGGCTGCGGGCGACTCGATCACGGTGAACGGCAAGACCATCACCTTCACTACCGCCGGTGCCGCCAGCAAGGACAGCAACGGCAACTACACGATCGGTCTCGACCAGACCCTGACCAAGCTGGCCAACACGATCGACGATATCAACGGCAACACCGGCCATTCGTCGACCATCACCGCCGGCAAGCTGGAACTGCACTCGGGCACCAACAGCCCGCTGACCATCGGCGACAACGCCGGCGGCGCCGTGCTGGCCAAGCTCGGCCTGACCGCGCAGACCGTCGACACCGCGGCTGCGACCGCCTCGGCCAACATCTCGGCCACGACGCAGCTGTTCAACACCCATGGTGGTCTTACCACCGCGGCGATCGCTGACGGCACCCAGCTGACGGTCAACGGCAAGACGATTACGTTCAAGACCTCCGACGCTCCGCAGGGCAACAACATCCCGACGGGCACCGGCGTTCTCGGCCGTATCGGCACCGACGGCAACGGCAACTCGACGATCTATCTCGGCGACCAGACCAAGTTCAGCAACGCGACCGTTGGTGACCTGCTGACCGCGATCGATCTGGCCAACGGCGTCAAGTCGGCGACCATCTCGTCGGGTGTCGCAACGATCAGCACCAACTCCGGCCAGACCGCTTCGGACGTCACCGGTGGTATCACCACCATCCGCAGCTCGACCGGCGCTGACCTCAACGTCACCGGCTGGACCGACCTGTTCAAGAACCTCGGTCTGACCAGCGCCACCGGTACCGGTCCGCTGACTCTCACCAAGCAGCGCACCACCAGCGGCACCACGATGGGCACGCTGATCGCGGACGGCTCCACGCTGAACGTGAACGGCAAGACCATCACCTTCAAGAACGCCGCTGTTCCGACCGCGTCGTCGACCCACCAGGGCATCTCCGGCAACGTCGAGACCGACGGCCAGGGCAATTCGACCGTGTACCTGCAGAAGGGCACGATCGATGACGTCCTGAAGGCCATCGACCTCGCCACCGGCGTCCGCACCGCCGCGCTCGGTGTCTCCGGTGCGACGATCTCGACCGCCAACGGCACGGCCAACTCGTCGATCACGAGCGGCTCGCTGAAGCTGTCGACCGGCCTTGCCTCCGACCTTAGCATCACCGGCACCGGCAACGCGCTGGCCGCCCTCGGCCTCACTGGCCCGAGCGGCAGCTCCAGCTCGTTCTCCGCGGCTCGTGGCGCTTCGGCCGGCAGCCTGAACGGCAAGACGCTGACCTTCACCTCCTTCAACGGCGGTGCGGCCACCAACGTCACCTTCGGCGACGGCACCAACGGCACCGTCAAGTCGCTCGCTCAGCTGAACGCTGCGCTGGCGTCCAACAACCTGACGGCGTCGATCGACAACGCCTCCGGCAAGCTCACGATCGCAGCGTCGAACGACTACGCTTCCCACACTCTGGGTGGCTCGGACGGCGGCGTGATCGGCGGCACTCTGGCTTCGACCCTGACCTTCTCGGTGCCGAACGCGCCGGTGGTCGACGTCAATGCCCAGACCACCCGCGCCGGCCTGGTCAAGCAGTTCAACGACGTGCTCGACCAGATCAAGACCACGGCTCAGGACGCTTCGTTCAACGGTGTCAACCTGCTGAACGGCGACACCCTGAAGCTGGTGTTCAACGAAACCGGCAAGTCGACGATCTCGATCCAGGGCGTCACCTTCAACCCGACCGGCCTCGGCCTGTCGAACCTGAGCTCTGGCGTCGACTTCATCGACAACAACGCCACCAACGCCGTGCTGAGCAAGCTGAGCACAGCTTCGACCGCCCTGCGGTCGCAGGCCTCCGCGTTCGGTTCGAACCTGTCGATCGTGCAGGCCCGTCAGGACTTCTCGAAGAGCCTGATCAACGTGCTGCAGACCGGTTCGTCGAACCTGACGCTGGCCGACACCAACGAGGAAGCGGCGAACAGCCAGGCGCTGACGACCCGCCAGTCGATCGCGGTGTCCGCGCTGTCGCTGGCCAACCAGTCTCAGCAGGGCGTGCTGCAGCTCCTCCGCTAATCGCCGCGTAGCTGATCGAACGACTGAGGGCGGCGGGGGCGACCCCGCCGCCTTTCTTTCTGCCCCGGCTGCCGCCGTCCCGACGTTCGTGTTGCGGACAGGGATGCAGTAAGGTGCAGGTGATTCGGGCTCATCTTTTTCAACGGCGCCGTTGCATGACCGATACCGCTCCGAGGGCCGATTCCAGTGCTGCGCCGGCGCCACATGCGCCGGGGCCCGACCGGATCCTCGCTGATATCATCACCGCTCTGCCCGAGCTGGCGCGGCATCACGCGCCGGGCGGAGCCGCCTATACGGCCTTGGCCTCGGCCGCGCGCAGCGCGGTGGTGGCGCTGTTCGCCGGCGGCGGCACCGACGTGCCGTTCGGGCCTTTCGGACCGATCAGTTTTCCGTATCACCGGATGGGAGCGGTGGACTCGCTCGACCTGTTCGGGCTCGACGAGCTGATCCTGTTTTCGTTCTACTGGCAGAACCGCGGTCGCTATCGGCGCGTCGCCGACATCGGCGGCAATATCGGCCTGCATAGCCTGGTGATGGCGCGCTGCGGCTTTACGGTCGAAACCTACGAGCCGGACCCCGAACATATCGCACTATTCCAGGCCAATATGCGCGCCAACGGAGTCACCACCGTCCACGTCAACGAGGCGGCGGTGTCGGCGCAAGCGGGTGAGGCGGAGTTCCTCCGGCTGCGCGGCAATACCACGGGCAGCCATATCGCCGGCGCCAAGCTCGATCCCTATGGTGAGATCGATCGCTTCAAGGTGCGGCTTGCCGCTTTCGATGATATCGCCGCAAAGGCCGACTTCGCCAAGATCGACGCCGAAGGCCACGAGGCGGTGATCATCACCTCGCTGCCGCGCGAGCGCTGGGCGACGATCGACGTCATGCTCGAGATCGGCAGCGAAGCCAATGCCGCCGCGATCTTCGACTATGCGCGCGGCGCGGGCGTGAAACTGTTCACCCAAAAGACCGGCTGGCGCCGGGCGGAGACGCTGGCTGACCTGCCGACCTCCTACAAGCAGGGCAGCGCGTTCCTCACCGCCAAGGACGCGATCCCGGGGCTGCCACCGTCATGACCTCACGCAAGGGCCAGGTAGTATTCCGAGGCGATTGGCGCCGGACGCCGCGGCCGGTCATGATTTACACATTGCTAACGAATCACGCGCAACCGTGATGGCTCGGAATGCCGAGGACGCCGATGACGCAGTCGCGTAACAGCACCGCCCCCATTCCCGACGACGTCCCAGAGGATGTCGCCGCGACGCCGCTGCTGTCGAAACGGCAGATGCTCGGCTATTACGACCACCTCCGGGCTACCCTTGCCGCTGCGCAGGCCTCCGATTGTGAGGGCCGGCCGTTCGCGCAGGAAGTCGCTGCCTCACTGGTGATTGCTTGGGCCCGCGAAGTCCATGCCGATGGCCGCAAGCTGATGTTCATCGGCAATGGCGGCAGCGCCGCGATCGCCAGCCATATGGCCACCGACTATTCCAAGAACGGCGGCATGCGCGCGCTCTGCCTCAATGACGGTGCGATGCTGACGTGTCTCGGCAATGACTACGGCTACGAGCAGGTCTTCGCCAAGCAGATCGAGCTGTTCGCGCAGGAGGGTGACCTGTTGATCGCGATCTCCTCGTCCGGTCGCTCGCCGAATATTCTCAACGCCGTCGCTGCGGCCCGTGCGCGCGGCTGTCGGGTGATCACCTTGAGCGGGTTTTCGGCCGACAATCCGCTGCGCCGCGAGGGCGACATCAATTTCTATCTGGCCTCCGATCAATATGGGTTTGTCGAGCTCGGCCATCTGACGATCTGCCATGCCATCCTCGATTTCGCCTGCGGCCAACGCGTGCCGCTGCCGGCGGCCGGCTGACCGGACCAGGCGAGCGGCGATCCGCGCGGCCCTATCAGGGCGTGCAAAAATGCGTGTATCTCTTGCATTCAGACTTGCAGTGATTCGTCGGCGCTGTGCTCTGGCGCGCCGTGGGACGGGCTTATCAGTAGGAATGACGCGATGAAGATCCTGGTGACCGGCGCCTGCGGCTACGTCGGAACCACGCTGGTGCCCAAACTGCTGGCACGCGGCGACGAGGTGGTGGCGTTCGACATCATGTGGTTCGGTAACGATCTGCCGCCGCATCCGGCGCTGACCGTCGTGCGTGGGGACGTTCGCGATACCAGCTCGATCGACCTCACCGGGATCGACGCGATCGTACATCTCGCCTCGGTCGCCAACGATCCGTGCGGCGATCTCGATCCGAAGCTGACCTGGGAGATCAGCGCGCTTGCCACCATGCAGCTCGCCGACCGTGCCGCGCGCGCCGGCATCCAGCGCTTCGTCTATGCGTCGTCCGGCAGCGTCTACGGCATCAAGGACGAGGAACAGGTCACCGAGGACCTGACGCTGGAGCCGATCTCCGAATACAACAAAACCAAGATGGTGGCCGAGCGGGTGATGCTGAGCTACGCTGGCGACATGGCGGTGCAGATCGTCCGCCCGGCAACCGTGTGCGGGCCGTCGCCGCGGATGCGGCTCGACGTCTCGGTCAACATGCTGACCATGCAGGCGCTGACCAACGGCGAGATCACCGTGTTCGGCGGCAATCAGGTCCGCCCCAACATCCACATCGACGACATCACCGATCTGTATCTGATGCTGCTCGATCGGCCCGAACTGCGCGGCATCTACAATGCCGGCTTCGAGAACATCTCGATCCTGGATATCGCCAAGATGGTCGACGCCCAGGTGCCGACCAAGATCACCGTCACCGCCTCGAACGATCCGCGGTCCTATCGGATCAACTCTGACAAGCTGCTGGCGACCGGATTCAGGCCGAAGAAGACGGTGAATGATGCAATCCGCGAGATCATTGTCAAATTTCAGCGCGGCGAATTGAAGAACGAGGATCGTCACTACAACCTGCGCTGGATGCAGCGGAGCCTGCAAGCGTGACCGGAATCGTTCCCGCGTCCGCGCCGTGTGCGATGGCCCGCGCGGGCTTCGACAAATACCTGGTGATCGGTTCGAACTCGTTCACCGGCGCCTCGATGGTCAGCTATTTGCTCGACCAGGGCGCCGACGTCGTCGGCATCAGCCGCTCCGACGAGCCGCATCCTGCCTTTCTGCCGTATCGTTGGAAGAAGGCTGATCGCTTCCGCTTTCGCAAGCTCGACCTCAACCACGATCTCGATGCGATCATGCAGCTGGTGACCGCCGAGCGGTTTCCCTGCATCATCAATTTTGCAGCCCAAAGCATGGTCGGCGAGAGCTGGGCCAACCCGGACCATTGGTTCATGACCAATGTGGTGTCGACGGTGCGGCTGCACGAGCGCTTGCGGACTTGCGACTTTCTCGAGCGCTACGTCCACGTCACCACGCCGGAAGTGTACGGCAACGCCACCGGCACGCTGACGGAGGACGCGGTGTTCGATCCGTCGACGCCCTATGCGGTGTCGCGTGCGGCCGGCGACATGAGCCTGCGCTCGTATTTCCGCGCCTACGGCTTTCCGGTGCTGTTCACCCGCGCGGCCAATGTCTATGGGCCGGGGCAGCGGCTGTACCGGATCGTGCCGCGCACCATTCTGTTCATCAAGCTCGGCCGCAAGCTGCAGCTGCACGGCGGCGGCACTTCGGAGCGCTCGTTCATCCATGCCGCCGATGTGGCGGATGCGACCCGCCGGATCGCCTGCAACGGCAAGCTCGGCGACAGCTATCACATCTCCACAGACCGCATCGTCACCATCCGCGCGCTGGTCGAAATGATCTGCGCGATGATGGGGGCGCGGTTCGAGGATCAGGTCGAAATCGTCGGCGAGCGGCTGGGCAAGGACGCCGCCTACAAGCTCGACAGCAGCAAATTGCGCAGCGAGCTCGGCTGGAGCGACCAGATCACGCTGGAGCAGGGCATCGAGCAGACGATCGCCTGGATCAATCGCTGGTTCGAGGAACTGAAGAGCCAGCCGTTCGACTACGCGCACAAGCCTTGAGGACCGCAATGGGTCAGGAAATCGATCTGCTCGTCAATTATCCGCGCACCAAGCGCAATGTCGACGAGCGCGGCCAGACCAAATCGGAAGAGGATCGCGCGATTGCGCGGCGTTTCGGCAAGGAGTTCTTCGACGGCGACCGCCGCCACGGCTACGGCGGCTTCAGCTACATGCCGCGGTTCTGGCAGCCGGTGATCCCGACCTTCCAGCAGCACTTCGGCCTGTCGGCGTCGTCTTCAGTGCTCGATGTCGGCTGCGCCAAGGGCTTCATGCTGCACGATATGGCTGAGCTGATCCCCGGCATCACCGTGAAGGGCGTCGACGTCTCGGATTACGCGATCGAGCACGCGATCGACGATATGAAGCCGCATGTCAGCGTCGCCAGCGCGACGAAGCTGCCGTTCGCCGACAAGTCGTTCGACGTGGTGATCTCGATCAACACCGTGCACAACCTCGTCCGAGACGACTGCGCAGAAGCGCTGCGCGAGATCGAGCGGGTGGCGCGCAAAGGGGCGTTCATCACCGTCGATGCCTATCGAGACGACGAAGAGAAGCGCCGGATGATGGCGTGGAATCTGACCGCGCAGACCATCATGCACGTCGACGAGTGGAAGGCATTCTTCGCCGAGATTGGCTACACCGGCGATTACTACTGGTTCATCCCATGAATCCCGAGACGTCGCGCCGCCTGCTGTTCGACATGCTGCGGATCCGCAGCGTGGAGGAGACCATCGCGGCGCGCTACGGTGAGCAGAAGATGCGCTGCCCGACGCATCTGTCGGTCGGGCAGGAAGCGGTTGCCGCGGCGGCAGGCGCGGCGCTGAGGCCGACCGATCTCGCGGTCAGCGGCCATCGTGCCCACGCGCACTATCTCGCCAAGGGCGGCAACCTGAAGGCGATGATCGCCGAGATTTACGGCAAGGTCACCGGCTGCGCCCGCGGCAAGGGCGGCTCGATGCATTTGGTCGACGAGAGCGTCGGCTTCATGGGCTCGACCGCGATCGTCGGCGGCACGGTGCCGGTCGGCGTCGGGCTGTCCTATCCGATGAAGCTGAACAACACCGGCCAGATTTCCTGCGTGTTTCTTGGCGACGCGGTGCCGGAGACCGGCGTGTTCTTCGAGTCGGTGAACTTCGCGGTGGTGAAACAGCTCCCCGTGCTGTTCCTGTGCGAGAACAATGGCTACTCGGTGTATTCGCCGCTGTCGGTGCGGCAGCCGCCCGGCCGCAAGCTGTACGAGCTGGTCGCCGGCTTCGGCCTCGAGACGCATCACGGCGATGGCAATGATGCGCGCGCGGTGTACGCGGCGCTGAGCGAAGGCGTGGCGGCGATCCGGGCCGGCGAGGGGCCGCGGTTCTACGAGTTCGAGACCTATCGCTGGCGCGAGCATTGCGGCCCGATGTACGACAACGACCTCGGCTATCGCTCGGTGGCTGAGTACGAGGCGTGGAAGCTGCGCGATCCGGTGCTGGCGCTGCAGCGCGCGCTGATCACCGAAGCCATCGTGACCGACGCCGACGTGGCCGACATGCAGGCGGAAATCGATGCCGAGATCGCGGAGGCGTTCGCCTTCGCAGAAAGCTCGCCGTTCCCGCCGCCCGAAGACGCGTTCACCGACGTCTATGCGTCGGCAGCAAGCTAAGGGAGGGCGGAATGGCAACAACCTTCGCCGCCGCCATCAGGGATGGGCTCGCCACAGCGCTTGCGGCCGATGACGACGTGATCTGCTTCGGTCTCGGCACGGATGATCCCAAGGGCGTATTCGGCACCACGCTCGATCTGCATAAGCAGTTCGGCCCGGATCGCGTGTTCGATATGCCGACGTCGGAAGCGGCGATGACCGGTTTTGCGATCGGCGCCGCGCTGAACGGCATGCGGCCGGTGCTGACGCATCAGCGGCTCGACTTCGCGCTGCTGTCGCTCGATCAGCTCGTCAACAATGCCGCGAAATGGCGCTTCATGTTCGGCGGCAAGCGCGGCGTGCCGATCACCATCCGGATGATCATCGGCCGCGGCTGGGGCCAGGGGCCGACCCATTCGCAGAGCCTGCAATCCTGGTTCGCGCATATTCCCGGCCTGAAGGTGGTGATGCCGACCACCGCCGCAGACGCCAAGACGCTGTTGCTCGGCGCGATCTTCGACGACGATCCGGTGATCTTCCTGGAGCATCGTTGGCTGCACAACATGAAGGGCGAGGTTCCGGCGGGTGATGTCCGCGAGCCTTTGGGCAAGGCGCGCCTGGTGCGCCGCGGCGATGCGGTGACCATCGTGGCAATGAGCTACATGACGGTGGAGGCGCTGCACGCCGTCGATCATCTCGCCGCGCAGGGCATCGCTTGCGATCTGATCGACCTGCGCAGCATTCGTCCGCTGGACTGGCCGACGGTGATCACCTCGGTGCAGAAGACCGGGCGGCTGCTTGCGCTCGACAGTGGGCATCTGACCGGCGGCGTCGCCGGCGAGATCGTAGCGCGGATCGCCACCGATCACTTCGCCAGCCTCAAGAGCGCGCCGCAGCGCCTCGCCGCGCCCGACGTGCCGGAAGCGACCAGCCCGGCGCTGACCAAGAATTATCACGTCCGCGCCGAGCACATCGTCGATGCCGTCGGCCGGATGCTCGGCCGCGACGTCGAAACCGCCTCTCTGGTCGCCCAGCGCACCTTCCCGCACGACGTGCCGGGCACCTGGTTCTCAGGACCGTTTTGAGGGCGCGATGATGGCACCGACTCTCAACGTCATTGCGAGGAGCACCCGGATCGGCGCTTTGCGCCGTCCGGGCAAAGGCTCCGCGACGAAGCAATCCAGCGCCGGGCATCACGCTATGGATTGCTTCGCTTCGCTCGCAATGACGGGGATGGTGTGGCCGTCTGCACAGCGGAGGCCATCATGCCTATGACCTTCCGTGCCGCGGTGCTGCATGAAGTCAATCAGCCGCTGCGGATCGAGACGGTGGAGGCGCCGCCGCTCGCGACGGGGCAGGTGCTGGTCAAGCTGGCTTACTCCGGCGTTTGCCACAGCCAGGTGATGGAAGCGCGCGGCGGACGCGGGCCGGATCGCTATCTGCCGCATATGCTCGGCCACGAAGGCTCGGGCGTTGTCGTCGAGACCGGCGCGGGCGTCACCAAGGTCAAGCGCGGCGACCGTGTCATTCTCGGCTGGATCAAGGGGCAGGGCGCGGACACGCAAGGTGTGCGCTACGCCAGCGGGGAGCGCGTCATCAACGCCGGCGCAGTGACGACATTCAACGAATATGCCGTCGTCGCGGAAAACCGCGTCACGACGTTGCCAGCCGGACTGCCGATGGATGTCGCGGTGCTGTTCGGCTGTGCGCTGCCGGTCGGCGCCGGCATCGTTATCAACATTGCCAAACCGCAGGCCGGCAGTACGCTGGCGATCTTCGGTCTCGGTGGCATCGGTCTCGCCGCACTGATGGCCTGCAAGCTGTTCGCCTGCAAGCAGGTGATCGCGGTCGACGTCGAGCCCGCAAAGCTTAAGATGGCGACCGAACTCGGCGCCACCTCGGTGATCGACGCGTCGATTTCAGATCCGGTCGAGGAGATCCGCAAGCTGACCGGCGGCCTCGGCGTCGGCTACGCGATTGAATCCGCCGGCCTCACCCGCGTGATCGAGCAGGCGTTCGACGCGACGCGGCGGTTCGGCGGGCTGTGCGTGTTCGCCTCGCATCCGCGCAGCGGCGAGAAGATCGCGCTCGATCCGTTTGAACTGATCTGCGGCAAGCGGATCCTCGGCACCTGGGGTGGCGACAGCAAGCCGGAACGCGACATCGAACTACTGGCGGGGCTGTATCGTGACGGCAAGCTGCCGCTCGATGCGATGTTCACCCGCCGCTATGCGCTCGACGAGATCAACGAGGCGCTGGACGATCTGGAGCATCGCCGCAGCGTGCGTCCGCTGATCGAAATCGATCCGTCGCTGAGGTGATGCCGATGCTGCATCCCGAAACAAGTACCGAGCTTGCGGAGATCCGGAAGAAGGCGGGTCGTCGGCGCAGCATCGTGTTCGTTGCCGGCAATTTCAACATCGTTCATCCCGGCCATCTGCGGCTTCTGAAATTTGCCGCCGATTGCGGCGACTATCTGGTGGTCGGCGTCACCGCCGAAACGGGTTACGACTGGATGCTGCCGGCCGAGCTGCGGCTCGAAGGCGTGCGTGCCATCGGCGTGGTCGACCACGCCTTCCTGCTGCACGATGCTGCGGAGGATTTCATCGCGGCGCTGAAGCCGAATGTCGTGGTGAAAGGCAAGGAGCACGAGGGTGCCGACAATCCCGAAAAGGCGGTGCTCGACGGTTATGGCGGCCGCCTGGTGTTCTCCTCCGGCGAGGTTGCGTTCTCGTCGCTCGATCTGATCAAGCGCGAGTTCCGCGAATTCAATCCGTCGTCGATCGTCAAGCCGCTCGACTATCCGCGTCGGCATCGCTTCGATATGGCCGAACTGAAGAACGTGCTGGCCGGATTTCCGAAGCTGCGCGTGCTGGTGATCGGCGATCTGATTGTCGACGAATACATCGCCTGCGATCCGCTTGGCCTGTCGCAGGAAGATCCGACCATCGTGGTGACGCCGGTGCTGCGCGAACTGTTTGTCGGCGGTGCAGGCATTGTCGCCGGTCATGCGGCCGGCATGGGCGCGCAGGTCAGCCTGCTCACCGTCGGCGGCGGCGACGCGATGGCGGACTTCGCTCGTGAGCGGCTGGCCTCGTACAACGTCGACGCCACCATCCTCACCGATGAGAGCCGTCCGACCACTACCAAGCAGCGGTTCCGCGCCGGCAACAAGACGCTGCTGCGCGTCAGTCATCTCAAGCAGCACGACGTCGATGCCGATCTGCAGACGCGGATGCTGGAGACGATCGAGCACCGGCTGCCGACGACTGATCTGGTGGTGTTCTCCGATTTCAACTACGGCTGCCTGCCGTCTCGGCTGGTCGAGGCGATCGGGCAGGCGTGCCGCGCCCGCGGCGTGCCGATGGTGGCCGACAGCCAGTCGTCGTCGCAGGTCGGGGATATCTCGCGGTTCACCGAGATGCTGCTGATCAAGCCGACCGAGCGCGAAGCGCGGTTGGCAATGCGCGATTTCGATTCCGGTCTCGTCGTGCTGGTCGAAGCCTTGCGCGAGAAGGCGCGCGCCAAGAACGTGATCCTGACGCTGGCAGCGGAGGGCCTGTTGGTGCACGCCGAAACCGGCAGCGCCGGCACGGTGGTGACCGATCGGCTGCCGGCGTTCAACACCGCGCCGAAGGACGCGGCGGGCGCCGGTGACTCGTTTTTCGTCTGCGCCGCGCTGGCGCTGGCGATCGGCACCGACATTTGGCGCAGTGCGTATTTGGCCTCGATCGCTGCCGCCTGCCAGGTCGGCCGGATCGGCAACATCCCGGTCACCGCCCGCGATATTATCCGGGAGCTCGACACGTGAGCGGCGGCGCCAAGGCGCTGCTGGTCGCGGCCGGCCTCGGAACGCGGCTGGCGCCGCTCACCGACGTGCTGCCGAAGTGCCTGATGCCGATCGCCGGCCGCCCGCTGCTCGGGCTGTGGCTGCAGATGCTGAGCGAAGCCGGGTGTTCGGAGATCGTCGTCAATCTGCATCACCACGCCGATCTCGTGAGCGAGTACATCCGCCGCAGTCCGTGGGCGGAGCGGGTGATCCTTGCGCCCGAAGCCACGCTGCTCGGCACCGCCGGCACGCTGCTGCGGCAGCGTGAGCGCTTCACGGACGGCCCGACGCTGTTCGCCCATGCCGATAATCTCAGCCTGTTCGCTCCGCGTGCGTTCCTGGACGCCCATGCGGGGCGGCCGTCCGATACGGCGATGACGATGATGAGCTTCGTCACCGACCAGCCTCAAAACTGCGGCATCCTCACGCTCGACTCGGCAGGCCGCGTGCTGGAGATGGATGAGAAGCCGCAGCATCCCAACGGCAATCTCGCCAATGCGGCGGTGTATATCGTCGAGCCCGAGGTGATCGACTTCATCGCCTCGCTGGGCAAGCCGGTGGTCGATTTCTCGACCGAAGTGCTGCCGGTGTTCATGGGACGCATCTTCGCGTTCCACAACGGCAGCTATCACCGTGATATCGGAAATCCGGCGAGCTTGGCGCTGGCGCAGCTCGATTTTCCGCTGTCGTTGTTGTCCGCAGCCTTTCCCCGTCATTGCGAGGAGCACCCGGATCAGCGCTTTGCTCCGTCCGAGTACAGGCTCCGCGACGAAGCAATCCATCGCCGCGCAGTGAAGCCCCTAGATTGCTTCGCTTCGCTCGCAATGACGCCCGACGATCCCTGGTATGGCCTGATGACCGACAATAACGGCGCTCTCGCCCAAGCCTTCGCCCAGGCTGCGGCAAAGACCTATGGGGGCCAGCGATGAGCGGCAGCGTCATCATCGCGGCGATCTCCAGCGACATCGGCAGCAAGCTGGCGCAGCTCTATCGGGCGCAAGGCTACGGTGTCATCGGCACCTATCGGTCGAGCGAGAATTTGAGCGAGCTGCAGGCTGACGCCGGCATCCATCTGGTGCATTGCGATCTGACGGATGCCAGCAGCGTGCGCAGCGCGGCGGCGGAGATCGCGGAGCTCGGCAGGCCGTGGGGGAGGCTGATCAGCGCCGCGGGGCAATTGTCGCCGATCGGCGATTTCTTCGGGCGTGATTTCGAGGCGTGGGCGGCATCGCTGTCGCTGAATTCCGTGGCACAGATGCGGCTGCTACACGCGCTGTATCCGCTGCGTGCGCAAGCCTCGACCGCCAAGGTCGCGTTCCTGGTCGGCGGCGGCATCAATGGCCCGTTCCGCAACTACTCGGCCTATTGCCTCGGCAAGGTGATGCTGGTGAAGCTGTGCGAGCTGCTCGACGACGAGTATGCGGACATGCACGCGATCGCGGTCGGCACCGGCTGGGTCAACACCAAGATCCATCGTCAGACCGTCGAAGCTGGCGACGACGCCGGCGTCAATCTGCGCCGCACGCTGGAATTTCTCGACAGCGGCGCGCAGGGGACGTCCTACGAAGACATCTTCGGCTGCATCGAATGGGCGTTCGAAGCCGGCCGTACAGCGACCGGCGGGCGCAATTTCTCGGTGGTGCACGATGCCTGGCGGGGTGGCGGTGCGGCGCTGATGGAACGGCTCGCCGCTGATCCGAACATCTACAAGCTGCGCCGGCACGGTAACTGATCGGCCGCGCAAGGAGGACACGCGTGAAGCTCTCCGACTACGTCATCGATTTTCTGGCGCGGCGCGGCGTCACCCATGTGTTCGGGATTTCCGGCGGTGCGGCGGTGCACATGTTCGATTCCGCCCAGCGTCACCCGGACGTCACGCCGATCTTCCCGCAGCACGAACAGGCGGCCGCGATCGCCGCGGACGGCTATGCGCGCGCCACCGGCAAGCTCGGCGTCGCCATCACCACTTCGGGCCCCGGCGCCACCAATCTACTGACCGGGGTGTGCTGCGCCTATTACGATTCGGTGCCGACGCTGATGATCACCGGTCAGGTTGCCACTCACCGGCTGAAGGGCAAGAGCCAGATCCGTCAACTCGGCTTTCAGGAGACCGACGTCACCTCGATCTTTGCCACTGTCACCAAGTACGCGGTGCAGATCTCCGATCCGACCACGATCCGCTATCATCTGGAGAAGGCGTATCATCTCGCGTTCGAGGGACGGCCCGGTTCGGTGCTGATCGATCTGCCGGACGATCTGCAGCGCGCCGAAATTGATCCCGACGCCCTGCCGGGTTTCACGCCCGAGCCTGCGGCCGCAACGAGCGATCTCGACGCGGAGATTGCGGCGCTGCTGCCGCTGATCGCGCGCGCGAAACGTCCCGTGCTGATTCTCGGTGGTGGGCTTGCAACACCACGGATCGGGTCGATGCTGGATCAGCTCATCGACCGCCTCGGCATGCCGGTGCTGACCACCTGGGCCGCCACCGATCTGATCGCGGCTGATCATCCGCTGCGGGTTGGGCCGTTCGGCGTCTATGGGCCGCGGCTCGGCAACTTCACGGTGCAGAACGCCGATCTGATCCTGTGCCTCGGCAGCCGTCTGTCGCAGAACGTCACCGGCGGCATCCTGCCGTCGTTCGCGCGCGAGGCGGCGATCGTGATGGTCGATGCCAGTCGCGGCGAGATGGACAAGTTCGATGATCGCGGCATCCGTATCGCCACTCGTATCGTGGCCCGACTGGACGAGTTCGTGCCGAAGCTGCTCGCCGCAGTCGAGGCGGCGCCGCCGCGCGAGTCTTGGCTGAACACGATCGCGCATTGGCGCATCGCCTTGCCGGATGATCGACCGGGCCCCGCTCCCGACAATGCCGGCTTCGTCGACGCTTATGATTTCGTCGATAAGCTCAGCGATGCAGCGCCGGCCGATGAGCTGATCTATGTCGATACCGGCGGCAACCTGACCTGGACATGCAATGGCTTTCGTATCAAGCGCGGCCAGCGGTTGATCTCGGACTGGAACAACACCGCGATGGGCTACGCGCTGGCGGCGTCGATCGGCGCCGCGGTGCAGGCCAAGGGCGGCGTCACCTGCATCATCGGCGACGGCGGCCTGATGTTGTCGCTGGGCGAACTGGCGCTGCTCAAGCGTCACGAGCTGCCGGTGCGGCTGATGCTGTTCAATAACCACGGCCACGGCATCCAGAAGCAGACGCTGGAGACCTGGCTCGATGGCCATTATGTCGGCGTCGATGCGCCGAGCGGATTGTCGTTCGTGGACTTCCGCAAAGTTGCCGAGGCGATGGACCTGCCGGTGGTCACGATCAGCCGCAGCGCCGATATCGCCGAGCAACTCCGCGAGGTCTATGCCCGCAAGGGACCGGTGTTCTGCAACGTCGAGATCAACCCGGCGCAGAAGCTGTATCCGGTGCTGAAGTTCGGCGCGCCGCTGGAGAGCCAGTTGCCGTCGATGGACGATGAACTGATCAAGCGCGAGATGCTGATCGCGCCGTTCGTCCCCGGCTCCGCGCCGAAGCACAGCGGCGGCGCGGGCGTCTAGCGGGAATGGGGCTCAGCGCCCGCGGCGCAGCGCGCGGTCCTTGGCCTCGTCGAACGGCGCGGCGCACCAACGCTTCCACATCGTCCGGTAGGCGTCTTCGACCGCGCGGGTGTAGGCGGCCGGGCCACAGCGCTGCAGGATGAAATCGCGCAAGCCGCGACGGATCGAACGCAGCCGCTCAAGGTCCGGCTTGCTGGCGATTTCGATGTAGCGCGCGTTGTTGGGCGCAATGAAATCCGGCAGCCCAGCGGCGGCGAGCACTGCGCAGCCGACCCGGCTGGGCACGGTGTGGCCGAGACGGCTGACAACCGGAACGCCCATATGCAGTGCTTCCCAGGTCGAGACGCCGCCCGCCTGCGGGAATGGATCGAGGCACAGATCGATCTGCTTCAGCGTTTCCAGATGGTCCTGACGCGAGCTCGAGCCCAACAGGGTGAGGCGGCCGGCGGCGATGCCGCGTGTAGCGAACTTCTCCAGCAGCGTCTGCCGCACCGCAGGGTCGTCGATCTGATGGTCTTTCAGGATCAGCCGCGACGTCGGCGACGCCGCGAGAATCTGCGACCACACCTCGATCGCCGCGTCCGAGATTTTTGAAATGCGGTTCAGCGAGCCGTAGGTCAGATAGCCATTGCGGTCGAACGGCAAGTCTTGCGACCGCCACTGCGCCGGCAGCGGCTCGATGATGACGATCGACGGCAGGTCATAGACCGCTTCGGCATAAAAGTGACGATCTTCGACTGGGATCGCCACCGGGTCTCCGAGCAGATAGTCCATCACTGGAAGACCTGTGCCGGTGGCGTGGCCCCAGGCGGTGACTTGAACCGGAGCGGGCTTGCGTGCGAACACGCGCAGCCGGTTGCCGTTGGAGTGGCCGGACAGGTCAACCAGAATATCGACCTTGTCCTGCTTGATCTGGTCGGCGAGCCCTTGGTCGCTCATCAGCGTCGCGTCCCGCCATTTGTCGGCGATCGCTTCGAAGGCTCGGGTGGAATCGTCCGGTACCACCACGCCCGAATACAGCACCACTTCGAACTGGCTATGGTCGTGATGCTCGATCACCGGCCGAAACGAGAACGCCGCCGAATGCGCACGGAAGTCGGCCGAGACGTAGCCGACCACCAGGCGCCGGTCGGGATCGCGGTCGTTGGTGGGCGGAGTGGCGAAGGCGCGATAGATCGGCGCGCCGATCTGCGTCCACCAGCTGCTGCGAACGGCCTGCTGCGCCTCGACGTCGGAGCCGGCGCAGAAGTCCATCGAGAAGATCTTGCTGGAGATTGCCGCTTCGTAGTTCGGCATCAGCTCCAGGGCGCGGCTGTGCAAGGCGATTGCGGTCTCGGCATCGCCGAGCGACGCCATGCAGTTGCCGAGCAGCGTGAGCGCGATCGCGGAATTCGGCTCGACCTTCAGCACCGCCGTGCAGGTCGCCATCGCGTCCTTGACGTTGCGCATGAACAGCAGAGTTTCGGCACGGGCGAGGCCTGCTTGGACCGGCCGCTTGCCGATCGACAGCGCGCGGTCGTAACTCGCCAGGGCTTGGTCTAACTGCTTCAGATCCTTGTAGGTGCCGGCGCGGTTCATGAAGGCGACGTCGTTGAGCGGGTCGATCTCGATCGCTTTGTCGTAGCTCTCCAGCGCGTCGGTATAGCGTCCGAGCTTGTGCAGCGCATTGCCGCGATCGTTCCAGGTATCGGCCCGATCCGGCATCAGTTCGATCGCCTTGTCGAAACTGGCGATGGCGTCTTCGTAGCGGGCCAGACCGGAGAGGGCGAGGCCGCGATTGGCGTAAGCCAGCATCAGTGTCGGATCGATCGCGATCGCTTTGTCGCACGACGCCAGCGAGTCCGCGAAGCGGCCGACGGAAATCAGCATGCTGCCCATGTCGGACTGCGCCTGCGCCGATTTCGGATCGGCCAGGAGCGCACGCTTCAGCGTCTTGATGCCGAGCTCGGCGTTGCCGCTCTGATATTCGGCGAGTGCGTAGAAGTGCAGCGCCATGAAATTGTCCGGCGCCTTCTTGAGTACCTTCTTATAGGCGGAGCGGGCCTCGTCGAGCTGGCCCTGCTGATGGAGCACGCGCGCACGCATCAGCAGCACCGCTGGCTCGTAGGCCTTGTCAGGGGCGTTGCGGGAGGGGATGGCCTTGCTGCGTCCGGGCTGCATCTCAGGATCCGAATCCGACGGAGTGATGGTAGCTCCTCAGGCCCTGTGACGCACCTCAGAGAGACCCGTAGGGCTGCTGGATCCTGCGCCAGCGGCTGTAAATAATTCATAAACCATACTGCCCCGGCCCAATAATCGCCGTCTCGCCAAGGCGATCGGCCGGTTTGGGGCGGGCCGCCGGTGCCCAATGAGCGAATCAGTTAATAAACTGGTTGCAAACCGGGCAGCGGCAATCGCGGGCAAACATCAGGTCTGTTGATTTAATTGACCTTTTTCCCCTTAAGACGCTGTTAACCATATTTTAAATGGCCCCCGCCATAGTCCCGGGTGCTCAGGAAGAAGGTAGGTCGAGAATCGGCCGCGTTGATCCGGTGCGCACGTGTGTCGTGCAGCCGAGGTCCCTCTCCAGAACAGGCGTCTAAACACAACCGGCAAGTGTCGCAGCGGCAACGACCGTTCGACGCGAGCAGCGACGTGCGACTGAAGGTCGACGTCCAGCGCGGATCAGGAAGGTTTGCACCATGGCTGATGTGGTTCTCTCGGCAGCGGTTCGCCAGAATCTGCTATCGCTGCAGTCGACTGCCGATCTGTTGGCGACGACGCAGAACCGTCTTGCTTCCGGCAAGAAGGTCAACACCGCGCTCGACAATCCGACCAACTTCTTCACCGCAGCAGGGCTCGATAGCCGCGCCAGCGACATCAACAACCTGCTCGACGGCATCGGCAACGGCGTCCAGATCCTGCAGGCGGCCAACACCGGCATCACCTCGCTGAACAAGCTGATCGACACTGCCAAGTCGATCGCCAACCAGGCGCTGCAGTCGAACGTCGGCTACTCCACTAAATCCAACGTTGCGGCGACCATCGCGGGCGCCACTCCGAACGATCTGCGCGGCACCCAGACCTTCGCCAGCGCGATCGCGACCAGCAACGTGATCTATGACGGCACTGCCGGCGGCACCAGCGGCGTGTCGCTGACCGACACGCTGGGCGGCGGCATCGGCGCGCTGGTCGGCACCGCGGTCACCAAGAACGTCCCGACTGATGCGACCTCGACGGGCGGTGTGCTCTACACCGGCACCGCGACGGCGACTGCGACCGGCACCGATCTGATCTCGTCGCTGACCAACGGTTTGACCACGACCCCGACCGGCCCGCAGGCCGGCGATGTGCTGGTCGTCGACGGCAAGACCATCACCTTCACCGCCACCGGCACTCCCACGGTCGACAGCAACGGCAACTATACGATCGGCGTCAATCAGCCGATCAACGCGCTGCTCGCCACAGTCGACACCATCAACGGCAACACCAGCAATCCGTCGGTGGTCAACGCCAGCGGCCACCTCGAGCTGCACACCGGCACCAACCGCGCGCTGTCGGTCTCCGACACCTCGGGCGGCACCGTGCTAGCCAAGCTCGGCTTCAGCGGACCGGTGTCGACGTCGCTCGGCACCGGCACCTCGGCGCCGATCACCGCCAGCACCAAGTTGTTCAACACCGTCGGCGGCCTGGGCGCTGCGATCGCCGACGGCACGACGCTGACGGTGAACGGCAAGACCATCACCTTCAAGGCGTCCGATCCGCCGTTGCCGGCCGGTCTGTTGGTCGGCTCGGGCGTGCTCGGCAACATCGTCGCCGACTCGCAGGGCAACTCGACGATTTATCTCGGCACCAGCAACACCTTCACCAACGCCACGGTCGGCGACGTGCTGACGGCGATCGATCTCGCCAGCGGCGTCAAGTCGGCCAACATCTCTAGCGGCGTTGCGACCTTCACGGCCAACGGAACTCCGTCCTCGATCAGCGGCACCGGTGTGGTGACGCTGAATTCTTCGACCGGTGCCGACCTCCACGTCACCGGTCCGGCAGACTTCCTGAAGTCGCTGAATCTCACCACCTCGACCGGTTCCGGTCCGACCACGCTCGACGTGCCGCGCATCACGGGCCCCACCACGATCGGCACGCTGATCGACGACGGCTCGATCCTCACCGTCAATGGCAAGACCATCACCTTCAAGAACGCGCCTGTCCCGCTTGCTTCGGCGACCCACACCGGCGTGACTGGTCACGTCGAGACCGACGGTCTCGGCAATTCGACCGTCTATCTGCAGGGCGGCACCGTGGCCGACGTGCTGAAGGCGATCGACCTTGCCACCGGCGTGCAGACCGCGACGCTGTCGCAGACCGGCGCGACGCTGACGACCCAGCTCGGCTCCGCCAATTCGTCGCTGTCGAGCGGCTCGCTGAAGATCTCGACCGGTAGCGCCTCCGACCTCACCATCAGCGGTACCGGCAACGCCATGCTGGCGCTCGGCCTCGCCGGCAACACCGGCACCTCGACGGTGTTCCAGGCGTCGCGCGCCTCCGGCGCCGGCGGCGTTTCCGGCAAGACCATGACCTTCACCGCCTTCAAGGGCGGCACGCCGGTCAGCGTCACGTTCGGCGACGGCACCGGTGGCACGGTGAAGACGCTGGCGCAGCTCAACGCCGCGCTTGCGCCGAACAACCTTACCGCGCAGGTCGACGCCAACGGCGTGCTGATGATCTCGGCGAGCAACGACTACGCGTCGTCGACACTCGGCTCGGTCGCGGACGGTGGCGTGCTCGGCGGCTCGATCACCTCGACGCTGACCTTCACCACGCCGAACCCGCCGGTCGCCGATCTCAATTCGCAGGCGGCGCGCGCCAAGCTGGTCGAGCAGTACAACAACGTCATCGCGCAGATCACCACCACGTCGCAGGACGCGTCGTTCAACGGCGTGAACCTGTTGAACGGTGACACGCTGAAGCTGGTGTTCAACGAAACCGGCAATTCGACGCTGACCATCGTCGGCACCGCGCTGACGCCCGCGGCCCTCGGCCTGCCGACGCTGGTGGCCGGCACCGACTTCATCGACAACGCCGCGACCAACAAGACGCTCGCCGCGCTCAACACCGCGTCGACCACGCTGCGCTCGCAGGCGTCGTCTTACGGTTCAAACCTGTCGATCGTGCAGATCCGTCAGAACTTCGCCAAGAGCCTGATCAACGTGCTGCAGACCGGCTCGGCGAACCTGACGCTCGCCGATACCAACGAAGAAGCGGCCAACAGTCAGGCGCTCTCGACACGGCAATCGATCGCGGTGTCGGCGTTGTCGCTGGCCAACCAGTCGCAGCAGAGCGTCCTGCAATTGCTGCGGTAATCGCAACGGCCCGGCCTCGCGCCGGGGCGGCGATCGCGGGGCGGCCACGTCCCGAGCGGCGGCGCGATTCGGCGCCGCGCAATCTCCCGTTGTATTTTTCCCCTGAAAGTACGGCGCGTTTGTACTGGATCGATTCGCAAACCCTGCGCATAAGGAAAAAGGGCTGGAGGATGAGTCGATCTCGGTCCCGTGACCATATGCGAAGGGAGAAGCGATGCCTCTGCGAGTCGAATTGAAGCCGTTCGAGCGGATCGTGATCGGCCAGAGCGTGATCACCAACTCCGACACCCGCACCACATTTCTGATCGACGGTGATGCGCCGATCTTGCGTGAGAAAGACATTCTCACCGCGGAGACGGCGAACACGCCGGTGAAGCGAATCTATCTGTGCGTGCAGATGATGTATTTGCAGAACGACATCCCGGCTTATCAGGATTTGTATCTAGGTTTCATCAAAGAGTTGATCGAAGCCGTGCCGAGCTTCCGTGAAACGATTGAAGCAACCAGTAATCTTATCTTAAGCGGCAATCTCTATAAGGCACTCAGAGAGCTGCGCCCCCTCATCAAGCGTGAAGAAGAATTGTTGTCGAGGTAGCCGATGTCGAGTGCCGCGCAAGCTTACGCCAGAACGGCGCAGAGAACTGCATCTCCCCGCGAGATCGAAGCGCAGGCGCTGCTGAAGGCGGCTAAGCAATTGCAGGACGTTGTCACGAACTGGGACGAGAAGGGCGCGATCGGACTTCAGGAAGCGCTGCTGTTCAATCGCAAACTTTGGTCGATCTTCGTCACCGAGGCGATGCGCGACGACAATCCGCAGTCGATCGAGATCCGTCAGAACATCGCCAACATCGGCGTGTTCGTGATGAGCCAGTCCAGCGCCTTGCAGATCAAGCCGGAAGTCGAACGCCTGCAGGCGCTGATCGACATCAACCGCAACATCGCCGCGGGTCTCAGCGGCCGTCCGTAACACGACCGACGTCGTGATGTTGCTTTGGTCCGCTTCCAATTCTTTCTTTGCCCAGCACGAAGCGCCCGCAACCGACGGGCCGGGAGATCCGGTCTCATTCCAACTCGGCGTCAGGCGACGCGGTCGGTTGCGAGCGATCCGATGCGCTGAGGCTTCGATTGATCGAGTTCGCGGAAGTAAGCGCGTGCCTTGAGCTGCCAGGAGTCAGGATACTGGCTGATCACCGACTGCGTGTTCTGATCGACCGCCACGTACACCATCTCGGCCGCAGCCTGATCGAAGATCACCTGGCGGGCAATCGAAGACGCAGGGTTGCTTCCGGACTTGGTGGCAGTCGTCGCCGATCCGCCGTCTGCCGCGGTGACGCTCTGTGGCGCCGGCAGATCGGTCGGTACGGCCGCTTGCACCGCCTCAGGCTCCGGCCTGAGGATCGGCGTGATCACCGGCGCCCCCACCGGCTTGATGTTGAAATCGATACTCATGTCAGCCTCCTGGCCTCCATCAGGTCAATCACACACCTCCTCGAGCATCGTGGCAAACAGTTCTGAAATTCCTCCTGCAAAGATTCCGATGATTTAAATCGAAAGCGTTGCATCGCGCGGGCGTGCAACATCCCGCGCCAATGCGCGTCGGGCCTGCAAGGTCGTCGTGAGGGGAGGCGTTACAGCGAGCGGCTGACTGCGATGGGCGTCAGCTGGCGCGGGCTCGGACCGGTGTGACGGCCGTAGGCAGTGTACGTCTGCGGCGCGTTGCGCTTCTGCACTTCGGCGTTGACGCCTCGCACGATGCCTTCCGACACCGCATGCGCGGTGGCCAGCACGGTGAGGTTGACCTGCAGCATCGCGCGAAACACTTCGTGATGCCGGTGCAGCGTCGCGAGCAGGTCCGGTGTCGCTTTGGACATGTAGGGCTGGCTGGCGCGCACCAGCGTGATCGCGCTGATGTAACGCTTGGTGCCTTCGGTCTTGTCGGCCTCGAGCCGCATCGCCTCGGCGATCTTGCCGGCGCGGACCAGCTCGGTCTCGTGCTCGATCACCTTCAGCAGCGAATCCATCAGCGTGATCAGGCCCTCGGCGAGCTTGCGCGCATCGGCGGGCGTTGCCACCGGTTGAACGGCGGCGGGCTGGGTTTGCGGGCGTTGCATCGCGGTCATGGCGTCGTCCTTTGCGCTTAGGAGCGGGCTGCCTGCTGCAGGATCAGCGAGCGATATACGTCGGTCGCGATGCCGACGCCGCCGGCCTTGGCGACCATCTGCGAATGTTGTTCGGTCAGCATCGAACGCCAAACGCCGGTACCGACGGTGTCGCCGAACGGTCCTTCGCCCTTCAGCCCGGAAGTCATCTGCGAGAACATGGTGTTGAGAAACATCGCCTCGAAGTCCTTGGCGGTCTTCTGGGCCTTCTCCTGGACCTGCGCCGGCACCTTTGACAGCGCTTCGGCGAGGGCAAAGTCGGGCCGCCCATTATAGGTCGGTAGGGTCGGCCCGTAGGTTGTGGCGATCGTCATCACATCACCTCGATGTCGGCTTCGATGGCACCGGCGGCCTTGATCGCCTGGAGGATGCCGATCAGGTCGCGCGGGCCGATGCCGAGGCTGTTGAGGCCGTCGACGAGCTGCTGCAGCGACACACCGTCCTTGACCACGGCGAGCTTCTTGCCGTCTTCGGTGACCCCGATCCTGGAATTCGGCGTGACGACGGTGCGGCCGCCGCCGAGCGGATTCGGCTGGCTCACCTGCGGGCTCTCGGAAATCGACACTGTCAGGTTGCCCTGGGCAACGGCCACGGTGGCGACTCGGACGTCACGACCCATGACTATGATACCGCTGCGTTCGTCGATCACGATCTTGGCGGCCTGATCCGGTTCGACCTGCAACTGTTCGATTTCGGTGAGCAGCGCCACCGCGTTGCCCTTGAACTCGCCCGGGATCGAAAGCTGGACGGTCGACGGGTCGAGCGGCTCGGCGCATTTGGTGCCGAGGTAGTCGTTGACGGCGGCGGCGATCCGCTTGGCGGTGGTGAAGTCGGCGTTGCGCAGCGCCAGCCGCACGTTCGGCAGCCGGTTCAGGGCAAATTCGATCTCGCGCTCGATGATGGCGCCATTCGCGATCCGGCCGACCGTTGGCACGCCGCGGGTGATCTTGGCGGCTTCGCCCTCGGCCTGGAAGCCGCCGATCGCCAGCGAGCCCTGGGCGACCGCGTAGACGTTGCCGTCGGCGCCGAGCAGGGGGGTGACCAGCAGGGTGCCGCCCTGCAGGTTCTTGGCGTCGCCCAGCGCCGAGACAGTGACGTCCATCCGGGTGCCCTGGGTGGCAAACGGCGGCAGATTGCCGGTGACCATCACGGCGGCGACGTTGCCGGTGCGGATGGTGGCGCCGCGGATGTTGACGCCCATGCGTTCCAGCATCGCCTGTAGCGACTGCTTGGTGAAGGGGATGTTGTTGAGGGTATCGCCGGTGCCGTTGAGGCCGACCACCAGGCCGTAACCGATCAGCTGGTTCTGGCGGATGCCTTCGATATTGGCGAGGTCCTTGATGCGCGAAGTCGCATTGGCCCCCACGCCCGACAGGAGCAGCACGCACAGCGCCGCCGCAGCCAGCCTTACGAGTTGGGTCGATACGCGCGGCATTGTCGGCTCCTGTCGATCCATCGCCGCTGTTGCGAACGATGCGGTCAGTCTTTCCTTGCCAGTCCTGTGCCACCCGCGAATCTGAAGCAACTTGTTGATTTTCCGAGGGGAAGTTCCCCTCTCCGGAGTTCCGTTTGGGTTCCAACCGCGGCGAAACTGCCGTCACCGGCAATTCTTGCCGGGCTGTTTACCCATCGTTAACCATAAACCGGTTTGCTGCGGGTCGGGGGCCTCAGCCCTGTTGCCGCCCTGGGTGTAAGCTGTTCCGCGGCGAGCCTGGACACGGCGAGAGACACGATGCGCATTTACGGTCCGAACGGCACCACCACATCGACCGGCTCCGGCACTGTTCGGCGCTCCGGATCGAGCACGTTTTCGCTCCCCACCGCCCCCACGCAATCGGAAGCCAAGCCGATCAGTGCGCCTCGGCCGCCGGCTGCGCTGGATGCGCTGCTCGCCATGCAGGGGGTGGAGGATGCCACCGAACGCCGCAAGCGCTCGGTGCAGCGCGGACGAACGGCGCTCGATGCGCTCGACGATCTGAAAATCGGCCTGCTGTCGGGGATGCTGGACGGTGCAACGGTGGCGCGGCTGCGCGCGGCGGCGGCCGAACTGAAGAACTCCTCCGGCGATCCCGGCCTCGACGCGGTACTGGCGGAGATCGAGCTGCGGGTCGAGGTCGAACTCGCCAAAGCCGGCCAAGCCTAAGCCTGCGATTCGTGTTCCCCAGCTATTCCGCCGTTCCGGTGCGATCGGTGCGGACGATATTGTCTGTCACAACCCAGCGCTATATAAGCTGCCGCGCAGGCGGGGTGTTTACCGCCTGATGTGGATCATGGATTGCCCTTGGAAAAGTTGAAAGACTATCGACCATCCGAGAAAGAGCCGTTCATGAACGAGCGGCAGCGCGATTATTTTCGCGCCAAATTGTTGGCTTGGAAGGACGAGATCCTGCGTGAAGCCAAACTCACGCTCCAGGCACTGCAGGAAGAGAACGTCAATCATCCCGACTTGGCTGATCGCGCCTCCTCCGAAACCGACCGCGCTATTGAGCTGCGCGCTCGCGACCGTCAACGCAAGCTGATCGCCAAGATCGACGCAGCACTGCAACGTATCGAAGATAACACCTACGGCTATTGCGAAGAGACCGGCGAGCCGATCTCTCTCAAGCGGCTCGAGGCGCGCCCGATTGCGACGCTCTCGGTCGAAGCCCAGGAGCGCCATGAGAAGCGCGAAAAGGTGTATCGCGACGAATAGGTCGGTGGCCTGATCAAAGTTTTACGGCGTCGCTTCCGAGAGGAAGCGGCGCCGTTGTTTTTTGGAGCTGGCGTTTCGGGCCGTTGCGCACGCGAAATAAGCGCAGCCGATTAGTGCCGGCGCTTGCGCGGCTGCTGTTGCGGCGGCGGAACGTCTTGCGGCTCGGCGGCCTGCTGCTGCGCGCGGAACGCGACCACCGGATTGATGTCGCAATAGGCGCGGGTGCCGGAAGCCGTCACCATGCACTGCTGGTACGAGTCGAACTGGCAATTACCCGGATAGCCCCATTCGCCGCCTTGCAGGCAGTAGGGGAAATCGCGGGCCGAGGCCGGAGCCGCCGCCAGGGTGAGGATGGTCGCTGCCGCGAGCAATGCGGCGCCGGTCTTGGTCATCTGATCTCTCCATTGGGCTCGGCCATTCCTTCCAGGAATCGCCGAACACGGCGGAACGTAGCGTCCCCGGGACGCGATACAACTACGATCGCGGGATGCCGTCGATGCGCCGGATCATGTCTGCGGATGTCTGGGCAAGTGAGTTGTGATCGGGCGTGATGCGGCGTGTGCGTCTCGCGGGTCTTTAGCTTTCCCGCTCAGTCTTTCCGAGTCATTGCCAACAGTCGCGCCAGCAGCTTCTTGGGGTCCATCCGAAGATCCGGGGCGAGGTGGCTGAGGTCGGCGAGCCAGGCGCCATCGGCGGCGAGTCGCACGATCTCCAGCGCCGGCGCCGAGTCGGTTTTTTTATACTTCGTCAGCCATGCCCGCATTCTGGCAGACCAGCGCGGTCGCAACAGCGGGTCGGTCATCATCGATACCGCCAAAGCGCCGCCGCACTGGCTTTCGTCTTGTTCGCTGAGATTGAAGGTCGCCCGGACGTAGGCGCGGGTGAAGCAGCCGTAACTGGAATGATCATCCTGTAGCGCCTCTTCGACGGCGGCACCGAAGATGTCGAGCTGGGCGTCGAAGACCGCCTCGATTAACTTCTCCTTGGTCGCAAAATGATGAAACAGGCCGCCTTTTGTGACACCGGCGGCGGCGGCAACGGCCTGCACCGTGACCGCTTGCAGCCCCCGCTCCATCGCCAGAGCGGCGGCACAATCGATCAGGGCGCGGCGGACGACTTCCGGTTGTTTCTTTCGCTCATGGGCGCTGCTCATTGCGGCGAGGCAACTTTCTTGAGAACGACTGTGGTGAATCCTGGCGTCGCCCCGTTGTCATTGTCAAGAATGTAATATACCAACCGGATGGTATCTTTTGAACGGTCTGCGGCGGCCGGGGGGCTCGCAGCCGTGCGGAGCAAAGGTGAGTTGCGTGACGACGAAGACAAAGGCCGCCCTCCGGGCCGCTTGCGCGTTTGGCGTGGTGGTGAGTCTGGCCGGCTGCGGTGATGGCAAACAAGCAGGAGCCGACAAGCAGGCGCCGCCGGTCGTGGTGAGCGTGGTCACAGTCGCGCCGGAGACGCTGCGCATCGTCAGCGATCTGCCCGGCCGCATCGCGCCGACTCAGATTGCGGAAGTGCGTCCGCGGGTCTCGGGCATCATCATCGAGCGGGTGTTCCAGCAAGGTACCATCGTCAAGCAGGGCGACGTGCTGTACCGGCTGGACCCGGCGCCGTTCCAGGTTCGTGTCGCCAGCGCCAAGGCGACGCTGCAGCGTGCAGTGGCAACCCGCACGCTGGCGGCCCAGCAGGCCGAGCGCCAGACCCGGCTGAAGGATCGCGACGTCACCACAGTCCAACTCTACGACAAGGCAGTCGCCGAATTGGCCCAGGCCGAGGCGGATGAGGCCTCCGCACGCGCCGGCCTGCAGGCCGCCGAGCTCGATCTGCAATACACCGAAGTCCGCGCACCGATCACCGGCCGCATCGGACGGGCGCTGATTACCGAAGGCGCTCTGTTCACCGTCGGTGGCAGCGAAAGCCTGGCGACGATTCAGCAGCTCGATCCGGTCTATGCCGACTTCACGCAATCCGCCAACGAGCTGTTGGCGTTGAAGCGGGCCGCGCAACAGTCAGCAAAGGCCGGCGATGCGATCGAAGCCGAGGTCCGGCTGCGGTTCGACGACGGCGCGAGCTACGCGCATCGCGGCCGCCTGCTGTTCTCTGAAGCTTCCGTCGACGCCACCACTGGCCAGGTCACGCTGCGCGGCGAGTTTCCTAATCCGGACGGCGATTTGTTGCCCGGCATGTATGTCCGCGTGCAGCTGGTGCAGGGCGAGCAGCCCAATGCGCTGGCCGTGCCCGAGCGCGCGCTCCGCCGCGATCCGGGCGGGCAGGCGCAGCTCTACGTCGTTTCGGCCGATGGCAAAGCCGAATTGCGGCCGGTGACGCCATCGCGGCTGGTCGACGGTCGCTGGATCATCGCCAGCGGTCTCCATCCCGGCGACGCCGTGGTCGTGCAGGGCTTTCAGGCGCTGTCGCCGGGAGCGGCGGTCGATCCGAAGCCGTGGCCGAACGCGGCGGCCGCTGGTACGACCAGCGCCGCCTCGCAGGCGAAGTGAGGCTCGGCGGTCATGCCCGATTTCTTTATCGCGCGGCCCGTGTTCGCGTGGGTCGTCGCCATCTTCATCATGATCGCCGGCGCGCTGGCGATCCCGTTTCTGCCGGTGGCGCAATACCCCAACATTGCCCCGGCCAAGATCTCCGTCACCGCGAACTATCCGGGTGCGTCGTCTGAAGAGATCTACCAGGGCGTCGTCCGGCTGATCGAAGATCAGCTCGCCGGCATTCCCGGCCTGATGTACTTCGAGTCGACCACGGATGCGACCGGCCAGATCTCGATCGAGGTGTCGTTCCAGCCGGGAACGTCGCTGGCGCAGGCGACCGTGGATGTGCAGAACCGCATCCGCCGCGTGGAGTCGCGGCTGCCCAGCGCCGTGACTCAGCGCGGCATCCTGGTCGACGAAGCTTCCAGCACCTTCCTGATGTTCATCTCGGTGCAGACCATCGACGGCTCGCTCGATAGCATCGCGGTCGGCGACTACATCACCCGCAATATCATCAGCGAGATCCGCCGGATCGAGGGCGTCGGCAAGGCGCAGCTGTTCGGTACGCAGCGCTCGATGCGGGTGTGGATCGATCCGGACAAGCTGTTCGGCGTCGGATTGACCGTCAGCGACGTCTCGGCGGCGATCGCCGCGCAGAACGCGCAGGTCGCCGCCGGGCGGATTGGAGCGACGCCCAATCCGGTGTCGCAGGAAGTGACCGCGCCGGTCCTGGTCAAGGGCCAGCTCGGCACGCCGGAGGAATTCGGCGCCATCGTGCTGCGCGCCAATCGCGACGGCTCGTCGGTGCGGCTGCGCGACGTCGCCCGGGTCGAGGTCGGCGGCGAGGATTACAATTCCGACAGTCGGCTGAACGGCCACCCCGCGGCGTCGATCGGCGTCCAGCTGTCGGCGACCGCCAATGCGCTCGCCACCTCCAGGGCCGTCACCGCCAAGATGAAGGAACTCTCGCAGTATTTCCCGAAAGGGATGACCTACGAGATACCCTACGACACCACCCCGTTCATCAAAGCGTCGATCGAGAAGGTGCTGTACACGCTCGCCGAAGCGATTGCGCTGGTGTTCGTGGTGATGTTCCTGTTCCTGCAGAACATCCGCTACACCCTGATCCCGACCCTGGTGGTGCCGATCGCGCTGCTCGGCACCTGTGCGGTGATGTTCGTCACCGGCTTCTCGATCAACGTGCTGACGATGTTCGCGATGGTGCTGGCAATCGGCATCCTCGTCGACGACGCCATCGTGGTGGTCGAGAACGTCGAGCGCCTGATGGCGACCGAAGGACTGTCGCCGCGCGAGGCGACCATCAAGGCGATGGGGCAGATCAAGGGCGCGATCGTCGGCATCACGCTGGTGCTCACGGCCGTGTTTTTGCCGATGGCGTTCTTCCCCGGCGCGGTCGGCATCATCTATCGGCAGTTCAGCCTGACGATGGTGGTGTCGATCCTGTTCTCGAGCTTCCTGGCGCTGACGCTGACGCCGGCGCTGTGCGCGACGTTCCTAAAGCCGGTGCCTGACGATCACCACGAGAAGGGTGGCTTCTTCGGCTGGTTCAACCGGACTTTCGCGCGCATCGCGGGCCGCTATCGCAATGGCGTCGGCTGGGCGACCAGCCGCACCGGGCGGCTGATGGTGGTGTATCTCGCGTTGCTCGCAGGGCTCGGCTGGGCTTACTTGCGGTTGCCTTCGTCGTTCCTGCCGACCGAGGATCAGGGCTATCTGATCGTCGACATGCAGGCGCCGACCGAGGCAACGCAGACCCGCGCGATGACCTCGATCGAGCAGGCCGAGAAGGTGTTCCTCGCCGACCCGAGCGTGTCGCAGGTGTTCACCGTCTCGGGCTTCAGCTTCTCGGGCAACTCGCAGAGCGCAGCGGTGGCGTTCGTGACGCTGAAGGACTGGAGCGAGCGCGGCCACGACAGCGCCGGTGTGATCGCCCGGCGTGCCAATGTCGAACTGGCGAAGATCGGCGACGCCACGGTGATGGCGTTCGAGCCGCCGCCGATCGACGGCCTCGGCAACTTCACCGGCTTCACCTTCCGCCTGCAAGATCGCGGCAGCCGCGGCAGCGCGGCGCTCGACGATGCCGCGACGCGCCTGACTGCGGCAGGCGCCGCCAGTCCGGTGCTGGCGGGCGTTCGGATCGAGGGGCTGGCCAATTCGGCCCAGCTGCATCTGGTGATCGACCGTGAGAAGGCGAACGCGCTCGGCGTGTCCTTCGCGGACATTAACGCCACCATCACCGCCAGCCTCGGCTCGGCCTACGTCAACGACTTCCCTAATGCAGGCCGGATGCAGCGCGTCACCATCCAGGCTCAGGACGATCGCCGCATGCAGGCGGACGATCTGCTCAAGCTGAACGTCCGCAACGCCAGCGGCCGGATGGTGCCGCTTTCCGCATTCGCGCGGACCGAATGGTCGAAGGGGCCGATCCAGGTGATCGGCTTCAACGGCTATCCGTCGGTGCGCTTTGCCGGCGATGGCGCGCCGGGCCACTCCTCGGGCGAAGCGATCGCCGAAATGGAACGGCTGGCCAAGCAGTTGCCGAGCGGGTTCGGTTTCGAATGGGCCGGACAGTCGCTGCAGGAAATAAAGTCGGGCAATCAGGCGCCGTTCCTGCTCGGGCTCAGCGTCCTGTTCGTGTTCCTGCTGCTGGCGGCGCTGTACGAAAGCTGGTCAATCCCGCTGTCGGTGATGTTGGTCGTGCCGCTCGGCATCATCGGCGCGCTGCTCGCCGTGATGCTCCGCGACATGCCGAACGATATCTACTTTAAGGTCGGCCTGATCGCGATCATTGGCCTCTCTGCCAAGAATGCGATTCTGATCGTTGAATTCGCCAAGGACCTGCATGCCGAGGGCAAGTCGCTGCGGGAGGCAGCGATCGAGGCGGCGGCGATCCGCTTCCGCCCGATCATCATGACCTCGCTCGCCTTCATCCTCGGCGTCACGCCGCTGGCGTTCGCGAGCGGCGTCAGCGCCGGCAGTCAGAATGCGATCGGAACCGGCGTGTTCGGCGGCATGCTGTCCGCGACCGTGCTGGCTGTGCTGTTCGTGCCGGTGTTCTATGTCTTCGTGCTGCAGAAGGTGGAGCGGCGGAAGGCGGCAGGGAGCAAGGGCGAGCCGCAATCGACGACGGTTGCGTGATCGCAGGTACTAACGCCAACTCTCTCGTGCCCGGGCTCGTCCCGGGCACGACGTCCTTGCACTGTCAGCATCGCTCACGGGTCTGCAAAAAGGCCGCGGCCTCCGTCCGGAGGGAGAGCCGGAGGAGGCCGCGTTGGAACACCTGACCGCGCCTAGGTTCGCGGCCGGGTGTGGGAGCTCGTTGTCAGGTCATGACGATCAGAACGGGAGCAGCACGTCCATCACCTGCTGGCCGTAGCGTGGCTGCTGCACGTCGGTGATCTGGCCGCGGCCGCCATACGCGATGCGGGCCTGGGCGATCTTACTGCTGTCGATGGTGTTGTCGCTCTGGATGTCCTCGGGCCGCACGATACCGGCGACGATCAGTTCGCGGATCTCGAAGTTGACCCGGATCTCCTGCTTGCCCTCGACCACCAGATTGCCGTTCGGCAGCACCTGCGTCACCACCGCGGCGACGTTGGTCTGCAATGCTTCCTGGCGCTGCACCGAACCCTTACCGTCCGACGACGAGGTGGAGTCGGTGGTCAAGATGCGGCCCGGCAGCACTGCGGTCGCGGGCGTCGTGATCGTCTTGCTGCCGATAAAGTCGGTGATGCCGGAGTCTTCTTTGCTGGTGCGGCTGCGCTGGGTCTCGTTGGCGATGTTGGCCTTGTCGGTGAAGTTCACCGTCACGGTGAGAATGTCGCCGACCTTGGCGGCGCGCTGATCCTTGAAGAACGCGCGGCTGCCGTTCCGCCACAGCGAGTTGGCGTTGTAGGACGCGACCTCCGGCTTCGGCATCGGCATCTGCACCGGCTTGTAGCCGGGCTGTGTGGTCGGGTTTTCGATCGGAGTGAGTGCCGGCCGTTCGCCGATCGCGGCGAGACGATCGATCGAGGAGCAGCCCCCGGCGAGGCCGCCCGTCGCCATCAGGGCGGCGACCAGAACGATGCGTTGCAACGGCACAGACTTGGACATGAACGTTACTCGGTTTTCGCGTCGGCCACGACGCGCGGAGAGATGACGGTGATCGCGACCTGGCCGCGACCGATCACCGTGCCGGTGATGGTGCGCTTGGACTGCAGGTTGAGCACGTTGACGACGTCGCCCTCGGCGCCGGTGTCGAGTGCCTTGCCGCGCGCGGTGAGATAGATGCCGGCCGCGCGATAGATCAGCGTGACGCCCTGGTCGCGGGTCACGAGGTCCGGCTTGGCGAGGTCGGCGCCGCGCAGCACCTGTCCGCTGCGCAGCGTCTGCCGCGCCTGCATGCCGATGGCCGCATCGCGAGACGCCGCATCGGACGCGACTTCGCTCTTCGGTCGGCGCTCGACGGTGATGTCTGAGGCCTTGATCACTTCGTTACGCTGCACCGGCCGGGTCAGCACGGTTGCCACAACGGTTTCGATCGCGGTGCCGGTCACCCGCATCCGGGCCGGCGCGCTACCTTCGCCGCCGTTGATTTCGTAGCTGATGTCGAACCGGCCGCTGCGCGGATCGAACTTTTCGTTGATGAGCTGCAGTTTGCCGGCGTAGTTCGCCGGCAGCGTCTTGGTCTCGACGTCGCGGTCGAAATTCACCGTCAGGTCTTCGGGCTCGCCGAGGCCGTGGCGCTGCTGCAGGGTCTGGATCACCTGCTGCTCGATTTCCTTCGCCGCCAGCGTGCGTGCCAGCCGGGTCACGGTGACTTCGGTGATGTCGCGGGTGTCGACGCCAATCACCTGATGGGCGCGCAACGCGGCGAGCACGGTGGCGGTCGGCAGCGCGCCGGTGGTGCCGAGGTCGGGCGAGCGATAGATCGCAATGCCGGCTGCGGCGCCGGCGTTCTCGATCACGTCGCCGATCCGAACCAGTTCGCCGGTGACTTCGACATGCGGGCGCAGCACTGGCGACTTCAGCACGTCGCTCGGGCGCAGCTCGCCCGCGGACTGCGCGGTCGGCGCTGCGGTCTGGCCGATCGCGCCGCTGCCGGCGGCGGCGATCAGGGTGGAGGCGAGGAGGAGAGCGCGGATCATCAGCCGTCTCCTCAGCGGAACATATTAGAGGTCGATTGCAGCATCTGGTCGGCGGAGCTGACGACCTTGGCGTTCATCTCATAAGCGCGCTGTGCCGAGATCAGGTCGGAGATTTCCGTCACCACTTCGACGTTCGCCATCTCCAGCGTCTTCTGCATGATGTCGCCGAGACCGTCGGCAGACGCGATGCCGTCCTGCGGCGTGCCGGACGCCGGGGTTTCGATGAACAGGTTGTCGCCCTGCGGCTGCAGACCGGCCTTGTTGATGAAACGGGTCAGGCCGATCTGGCCGATCACGGTGGGCGTGGTCGAACCGGAGATCGTCACCGACACCTGGCCGTTGGCCGCGACAGTGATGCTGGTCGCGCCGTTCGGAACGGTGATGGTCGGCTGCACCGGGTTGCCGTTGGCCGTGACCATGCGGCCGGTGTTATCCTTGGTGAACGAACCGTCGCGGGTGTAGGCGAAGGTGCCGTCCGGCATCTGGATCTTGAAGAAGCCTTCGCCGCGCACAGCGAGGTCGAGATCATTGCCGGTGGGGGACAGCGTGCCCTGGGTCATCAGCCGCGGCGTGCCGACGGTCTTGACGCCGCCGCCGATGTCGACACCGACCGGCAGGATCGTGCCCTGGTCCGACGCTTGCGCGCCGACGCGGCGGACGTGATCGTAGATCAGGTCCTGAAACTGCGCCGTCTGCTTTTTGAAGCCGGTGGTGCGCATGTTGGCGATGTTGTTGGAGATCACCTGAACGTTGAGCTCCTGGGCCGCCATCCCGGTCGCCGCAGTGTAGAGTGCGCGCATGGTCAGTCTCCGTTAGGCCGGCACTTCGGCGAGTTTCTCGATCGCGGATTTGCGCAGCTCGCTCTCCTGCTGCAGCATCGCCGAGATCTGGGTGTAGGTTCGGGTGACGTCGATCATCTTGGTCATTTCGAGGACCGAGTTGACGTTCGACTTCTCGACATAGCCCTGGCGCAGCATGGACTTGGTGTCGGGCGTGCCCTGGTCGGATGTGGCTGCGAACAGATTGCCGCCCTGCTTGATCAGGCTCTGCGGCCGGTCGAACGTCACCACCCGCAGCTTGCCCCGCAGCGAGTCGATGATCGAGGTGCCTTCGACCACGCTGACGCGGCCGTCGGACGAGATCGACAGCTCCTTGTCGGTCGGTTGGATCACGATCGGGCCGCCGGTGCCGAGCACCGGGAAGCCGGAGCCGTTCACGAGCTGGCCCTGGGCGTTGATCGTCAGCGATCCGTCGCGGGTGAAGCGCTCGCCCTGCGGCGTCTGCACCACCAGAAAGCCCTTGCCGTCGATCGCGACGTCGAGCGGGTTCTTGGTCTCTTGCAGCGCGCCGGTCGACAGATCGTGGTAGGTGGCGCGGTCCTGCACGAAGCTGACGCGCCGGTCCGGCCGCGCGAAATTGTCCTCGTGCGCGCCGGTGTTAAGAAATTCCTGGAACACCGACCGCTCCGCCTTGAAGCCGTTGGTGTTGAGATTGGCGAGGTTGTTCGCGACGACATCCATCTGCCGTTCGAGCACGACCTGCCGTGACAGTCCGACGAGAAGTGCATTCTCCATCGGTGGTTCTCCCTTGAATGACCCGCCGCCAAGTCCTCCCAGACCGGTGGCGGATCGTGCGAACCGCAGGCGCTCTCCCAAGCGCGCGGCTCACCAGACACCTAGCGAAGCTCGTGCCAACTCAGAAAATTCATCCAAATCAGTAGGTTGCTCATTTTAAGGGAGCGGTCGGGCCGGCAATAAAGGACTTGTTGACCATACCGGCCGGCAAAATCTTCCTACCCGCCACCGCCCTGGAAAGGTTCCGTTAACCATTGCCCCATAGCGTCGTGTCATCAGAGCCTTGGGCGCTGGCGGCGTTAGTCTCGCGTTTACGGTTCGCCTCGGCTGCGGCTCGCTTTTTGGGATATGGGCGATTCGGCCGATGGCGGACGCAGAGAAACCGGAAGAAGGCGCCGAAGCCGCCGAAGGCGGGGCGCCAAAGAGCAAGAAGAAGCTGATCATCATCGCTGCCGCGGCCGTGCTGCTGCTCGGCGGCGGTGCCGGCGCTTATTTCTTCCTGTTCGCCGGTCACGGCGAAGACGCGCATCAGGCCGAAGCCGCCAAGGAAGTGAAGCCGCCGAACTTCGTCGAAGTGCCGGAGATCATGGTCAACCTCGCCGGGACGCCGGGCGAGCGGGTGCAATATCTCAAGGCCAAGGTCGTGCTCGAGGTGAAGGACGAAAAGCTCGCCGAGCAGATCAAGCCGAACATGCCGCGGATCACCGACCTGTTTCAGACCTACTTGCGGGAGCTGCGCTCGGGCGACCTGAACGGCTCGGTCGGGATGTTTCGGATGAAGGAAGAGCTGACTCGGCGCGTCAACATGGCGATCGCGCCTGCGCAGGTGTCGGCTGTGTTGTTCAAGGAAGTGCTGGTGCAGTGAGCTGACATGGCCGGCCAGGACCAACTCGACCAAGACGCAATTGCCGCCCAATGGGAAGCCTCCATGGCGTCGGAGGATCCCGAGGCCGCGGCAAAGGCGGCAGCGGAGAACGAACTAACCGGGACGATGGCGGAGCAATGGGCCGCCATGGTCGAGGATGGCGGCCGCGATCTCGGCGGCGGCAAGAACGGCGGCGAGCGGGTGCTGTCGCAGGAGGAGATCGACAATCTCCTCGGCTTCAGCGTCGGCGAGGTCCACCTCGACGAGAACTCCGGCATCCGGGCGATCATCGACTCGGCGATGGTCTCTTACGAGCGTCTGCCGATGCTCGAAATCGTCTTCGACCGCCTGGTGCGGTTGATGACGACCAGCCTGCGTAACTTCACCTCGGACAACGTCGAAGTCTCGCTCGACCGCATCACCTCGGTCCGGTTCGGCGACTACATGAACTCGATCCCGTTGCCGGCGGTGCTGTGCGTGTTCAAGGCCGAGGAGTGGCAGAACTTCGGGCTCGCCACCGTCGACTCCAGCCTGATCTATTCGATGATCGACGTGCTGCTCGGCGGCCGTCGCGGCCAGGCCGCGCTGCGCATCGAAGGCCGGCCCTACACCACGATCGAAACCAATCTGGTGAAGCGGCTGCTCGAGGTCGTGCTCGCCGACGCCGAGCAGGCGTTCCGGCCGCTGTCGCCGGTGTCGTTCAGCATTGACCGACTCGAGACCAATCCGCGTTTCGCCGCGATCAGCCGGCCCGCCAACGCCGCGATCCTGGTCCGTCTGCACATCGACATGGAAGACCGCGGCGGCAATATCGAGCTGCTGCTGCCCTACGCCACGATCGAACCGATCCGCGGCGTGCTGATGCAGATGTTCATGGGCGAAAAATTCGGCCGTGATCAGGTCTGGGAAGGCCACCTCGCCACCGAGATCGTCCAGGCCGATATTTCGGTCGACGCCGTGCTGTACGAAGCCGAACTGCCGCTGCGGCAACTGATGGCGCTGCAAGTCGGCGACACCCTGCCGCTGGAGCTGCGCGCCGACGCCACCGTGGCGGTGCGCTGCGGCAGCGTCGTACTCACCGAAGGCCGGATGGGCCGGGTCGGCGACCGCGTCGCCATTCGCGTCACCAAACCGCTGCGCAAGCCGCTCACCACCTACGCCATGTTCGAACGTACCGACGAGCAGAGCAAAATGATGGAGGCACAATGAGCCACATTTTCGCAATCGTGATCGAAAGCCTGGTCGCCGTGCTGCTCCTCGTCACCGTCGGTTATTGTTGGCTGCTCAACAAACGCCTGCTGCGGCTGAAGGCCGACGAGCAATCGCTGAAGGCGACGATCGGCGAGCTGATTACCGTCACCGAGATCGCCGAACGGGCAATCGGTGGCCTCAAGCTCACGGTGCGCGAGGTCAACGAGAACCTCGGTCGTGACATCGCCGCGGCCTCCGCGCTGTCCGACCAGCTCAAGAAGCAGCTCGGCGAGGGCGACAACGTGCTGCGGCGCCTGTCGAAGATCGTCGCGGCGGCGCGCCCCGGCGGCGAGCAGCCGGCGGCGGCGGTGTCGGCGGCGCAGGCCAATGCGGCCGCGGCGCAGGCTTTTGCGGAACGCAGGCGACATAACGGCTTGGCTGCATGAACGCACTTCGGGATATCCGCATCCTTCCGGTTGTTCTGGTCGCGGTCTTCGGCCTCGCTGTGCTGAAGATCGCCGGACTGGTGCTCGATGGCGGCTACGTGTTCGATTACGATCCGAACGCGACCAAGCCGTCATGGGCTCAGGAGAACCTGAACTTCCCCGGACGGAAGCCGATCGATCCCGATATCACCGGCTCGGTGCATGGCGAGCCGAAGAAGAAGGAAGAAGAAAAGCCCGCGGTCGCGCCGCCGGAACAGACCAAGCCGGCCGAGACCGAGCCCGAGACCCCGGCAATTTCTCCATCTGAACGCGCGATCCTCGAGCGGCTGCAGGCGCGCCGCCAGGAGCTCGAAGCGCGTGCCCGCGAAGTCGAGATCCGGGAGAGCCTGCTCAAGGCTGCTGAGAAGCGGATCGAGTCCAAGGTCCAGGAGATGAAGGAGACCGAGGGCCAGATCGGCAAGGCAACTGAAGAGAAATCGGAAGCCGAAGCGGCGCGCTTCAAGGGCATCGTCACGATGTACGAGTCGATGAAGCCGAAAGACGCCGCGAAGATCTTCGATCGTCTGGAAATGCCGGTGCTGATCGAGATTGCCACCCAGATCGCGCCGCGAAAGATGTCCGACATCCTCGGCCTGATGTCGGCCGAAGCCGCCGAAAAGCTCACTGTCGAAATGGCGCGGCGCGCCACCGGGAAGGCGTCGGTGTCCGCATCGGTCGCGGTGCTGCCGAAGATCGAGGGCCGCCCAACGCCCCGGCAGTAGGCTGTCGGTTTCGAACCACACTAAGCCGCTTGGCCACTCGCAAAATTTGCCTGGACCGCTGGATGCTGCGCCAGCCACTAGCCGAATTGGTCTGTCGAAATTTAATGCAACGATATCGTTGCATTAATGGCTGACCTGCTCCATAGGATCGTTCGGGCAATGGTAGTGAGGCGGAATGAGCCGGCGCGGACGTCCAACACTTGAGCAGTCGGAAGAACTGACGGAGCGCATTGTCGCGGTGGCGATCGAGATGTTTCTCGAAAAGGGCTTTGCCGAAACGACGATCGACGAATTGGCCGTGCGGCTGGGCGTTGCCAAGCGCAGTCTTTACAGCCGCTTTCCATCCAAGGCGGAGTTGTTCCGAGCGGCTGCGAACAGTTACGCGGCATCCAGGATCGACGCGCTTCCACCGGTGGAGCCGGACGATCGTCCGCCCGCGGAGCAGTTGTTCGATGTCTGCGTCGTTCTTCTCAACTACTTCCTGCACCCTGATATCATCGCCATGGAACGCAGGTTCCTCGCGGAGGCGGTGCGGTTTCCGCAAATCGTCCCGGTGCTGGAGGATGTGCGGCTTCGAGCGATGAGCCGGCTTGATGTCGTGCTGAGCTCGATCGGTGCTGACCCGGAGGTTGATGCGCAGATCCTCTGGGATCTGGTGGTCGGCCCTCGCATGCGGGCGGCGGCCTTGGGGCTTTATCCGTGCGCGGTTACGGATGAGACCTTGGCGCTCGCCCGTCAGCGGATCGCGCTGTTCTTGGCTGCGCGCCGCGAACCATCAAGCTGCTCCAACTCACGATGACGTTGCTGATCGCACGAGGTCTCGAATGTCCAATCATCATCTAGACAGTGACCTACTCGTTGAGACTGAATGCGGCTCCGTTCGTGGGATCGTCGCCGATGGCGTGAGGACGTGGCGCGGTATTCCGTTCGCCGCCGCGCCTGCTGGTGCACTGCGCTTTAACGCGCCGCAGCCTCCCAATGCTTGGCAAGGCGTGCGCGACGCTTCCGAGTTCGGTCCGATCCCGATGCAGAAAAGGGGATACGAGGCGATCGGCGGAGCCGGAAAGACAACGCCGATCTCAGAGGACTGTCTGACCGTCAATGTTTCGGCGCCGCTCCAACCGAGCGGCAACCTTCGCCCCGTCATCGTATGGATTTACGGCGGTGGCTTTTCGGTCGGTGGCACTCGAGCTCCGCTGTACCGCGGCGATGGGCTGGTGAAATCCGGCGACGTGATCTACGTGAGTTTCAATTATCGCGTCGGCGTCTTCGGCTTCTCCGATTTCTCCGCGTGGTCGACGCCGGAAAGCCCGATCCAGAGCAACCCGGGCTTGCGTGATCAGGTCACAGCGCTCGGATGGATCAAGCGCAACATATCAGCCTTCGGCGGCGATCCGGATCGAGTGACGATCGTCGGACAGTCGGCGGGAGCGATGTCCGTCGTCACCTTGATGTGTATTCCATCCGCCGCTGGGCTCTTCCACCGGGCCATTGCGATGAGTCCGAACGCGGGGTCGGCTTTCGGGCCAGAGAGGCATCGAACCTGGGCCGCAGAGATTGTTAGACTGCTGGGGCTCGATCCGGACGACAAGGCCGCAGTCTCCCATTCATTGAAGCGGCTTTCGGCCGAGACGCTTTGCGAGGCGTCCGGCCGGTTCTTCTACGACGTGGCGCCGGATGCCGTTGCCGGAATGCTGCCCACCTCGCCGGTGGTGGACGGCGACTTCCTACCTTTCTCTCCAATTGATGCGTTTCGTTCGGGGAAGGCGCACCCAGTACCACTCGTTATCGGCACGATGTCGCGCGAGGGAGCTATTCTCGACAAGGTGCTTACGGTGATCGCCACCCGACCAAATCGGTTGGAGGACATGTTCAAGCGATCTGGTTGGGCTGTTCGCGAACGGATCGCGTCGGTCTATCATGGCTATCCGTCCAAGCGCGCGGCGATCGATGTCGGAGGCGACTTCACCTTTTGGCATCCGTCTGTGCTGATTGCGGAGGGCCATGCTCGGGTCGCGCCCTGCTGGGTCTATCGGTTCGACTATGCGACGCCATTGACGCGTTTGATATTTGGCGCCGCCACTCACGGGCTCGATTTGTCGATGCTGTTTGGAACGACCGGCGAGGGCGATTTGGGAAAGCTGGACTTGTTTAGCAAAAAGGCCTCGCGGGAGATGAGCCGCCGCTTTCAGGGCGATCTTCTCGGTTTTGCCCGCGGTGCCCAGCCGCGCTGGCCAACCTACGATCTCGATAGGCGTATGACGCGGATCTTTGATCACACCGACCGCGACGAAAGTGACCCCCGACGCGATCGCCGGTTGGCATGGGGCGAATTCGTCGTGACCTGACGTGCAGGGCTCGATCATACCTTTTTAAGCTATTGGCTGATCCGGGTCAGCAGCGCCTTGAAGCCGAGCGATGGGGCTTCCGCCGCCATGCCTTCGACCTGCGCGTAGTCGCCGATCGTCGAGCCGTGGAAGTCGACCCGCACCTCGTCGACGCCGAACACCGACTGGATCGCCGGATCGCTGGTGTGCCGGCGCGCCGTGATGGTGCCATGGATGGTCTGGCCGTTCTGTTCGTAGGCGCCGACATACGCGAATGCCGAACTGCCGCCGTGCAGCCTTCCATCGGATGCGAAGATCACGCCGACCGCTTTGCGCCGCGGCGTTTCGAATTCGACCTTGTAGAGACCCTTCAGCAGCATGGCGGTCGTCAGTCCAATTCCCAGTGGCGTATCCGCGCGCCAGATCGGCGGCGGGCGCAGCTTTGATCGTCCATGGTTTCCTCGGTGGCCCGAGCCGATCCGAAGCGTCGACGCGTCGTGCGGCGTCCGTCAGGACGGCCGACAACGGCGGGCGGGAAGGGCACAGCGATCGCGGTCACACAAAAGGATGGTTCGGGCGGTTGCGCTCCCCGCCTTCTGCATCACTATCAAAAACGTGTTTACCTCGACAATCTAAATCTCTGATTGTGACGCGATGCCGTGCCGAAGCTGGGTGAGCCTGCCGCAGCCGACGATGGTTAAACCACCGTTAACGGCTTTTGTGCCCTAGTGGGGCAGGCTGCGGTTCTGCGCGCTTCCGCCGCGCCGACGCGCATGCGTGAAGCGTAGTATCTTTGTTGGCGGCGAAGCCGCCTAGGACCGGCAGACGACAGAGTCGTTGACTGAAAGACACGACGGATGGCGCGGATGGCTGCCGCTGGAGTTTGGTCACAGGCGCTCGTCGGGCGCGTCGCACGACTCTGCCTTGCCGGCTTGCTGCTGCTGATCGCAGCCGCGCTGACCGTTGCGCCCGCGGCCGCGCAAGTGCGCGGCGAAGCCAGCTTCGAAGCAAAGGGCGGATACGGCCGGCTGCTGCTGAAGATGGCCGAGGACGTCGACTCCGACGTCGCCACCGCGGGCCTGATCGTGGTGATCCGCTTCAAGCGGCCGATCGATATTCCGGTCGACAAGCTCGCCGATTCCGCGCCCGGCTATATCGGCTCTGCGCGGCTTGATCCTGACGGCTATGCGCTGCGTCTGGCGCTGACGCGGAAGCTCACTGTCAACGCGATGGCGGCCGGCGAACGGCTGTTCGTCGATCTGCTGCCAGAAAATTGGACCGGCGCGCCGCCCGGACTGCCGCAAGACGTTGTGAAGGAACTGGCTGAACGCGCCCGCGCGGCCGAGCGCGCCCTGAAGGCGCAACGCGCCACCGCCGAAGTGAAGAAGCGGCCACCGATCCGGGTGCGGACCTCGGTGCAGCCGACCTTCGTGCGCTACGTGTTTGAAGTGCCGTCCGACGTGCGGGTGGCGTCGACGCTGACCGACCGCAAGCTGTCGGTGCAGTTCAACACGCCACTGACCTTCGACCTCGCCGACGCGCAACTTGCCTCGCCGCCGGGTGTCGCTTCGATTGCGCAGAACATCGACGGCGGTAATTCCACCGTCGACTTCACGCTGATCGGCGGCGCCGATGTGCATTCGTTCCGCGAAGAGAAGAACTTCATCATCGATGTCGGCTTCCAGCCGGGCGGCGCCGAGTCCGGTCAGACCATGGGGCCGCAGGCACTGAAGCTGCCGGAGATCGGCAAGCTCGATCCCAAGGCGCTGCAGGCGGAGATCCAGAAGCAGGAGCCCAAGGCCGACAACGGCCACAAGCCCGACGCGAAGGACGCAGGCCACAAGGCTGACGCCAAGGAAGCCGATCACAAGGCGGAGGCCAAGCCCGCGCCGGCTCCCGCGGAAGCCAAGGCCATGAAGCCGGCGACGCCGGCCGGTCCGCAGCCTGCACCTGCACCTGCGGCGGCTGCTGCGCCGTCTCCGTCTGTGGCGGGGCCCTCAGCGACGCCGTCGCCAGCGGGCCCGCCTGCCAAAGGTGGCCAAGTCGCGGCCGCGCCAGCGGGACCTGCGGCGCCGAGCATCGCGCCGCCGCAGACGGCTCCGGCTGCGCCTCAGGCTCCCGCACCTGCGCCGGCAGTGGCCGCCAAGCCGGTCTCGAATGAGGGGCGGCCGGTCGAGGTACGGCTGAATACGGATGGGCTTCGTCTGAGCTTCGCGTTTTCTGCTCCGACCCCGGCGGCGCTGTTCCGCCGCGGCGATGTGCTGTGGCTGGTCCTCGACAACACGGCGACGTTTGATCTGTCGGCAATCCGCCGCGAGGGCAGTGCGGTGGTCAGCGACGCCAGCCGCCTCCCGCTCGCCAACGGACAAGCAATTCGGATCCGGCTCAGCCGCCCGCAGATTGCGACGCTTACCGAAGACGACGGTGCAGGCAAGGGCTGGACCGTGACGCTTGCCGATGCCGGCCGCGCGGCGTCGCAGCCGCTGTCGGCGGTACGCAACATCGCCGATCCGACCCGCGCCAGCGTCTCGGTGTCGTTGCCGGCGCTCGGCCAGGTTCAGAAGCTCGCCGATCCCGACGCGGGCGATACGCTGACGGTGGTCACCGCGCTGCCGCCGCCGCGCGGCTTCATCAAGCGGCAGAACTTCGTCGAGTTCAATCTGCTGGAGTCGATCCACGGCGTCGTTGTCGAGCTGAAGTCCGATGACGTCACCGTAGAAACCACTCCTGATGCCGTGCTGCTGACGCGGCCTGGTGGCCTGACGCTATCCTCCGCCGCGGAGAGCGGCGGCGGTGATGCTGCATCCGAGAAGCCGTTTTTCGATGTCCGGCAATGGGCGAAGGATCAGACCGGTAGCTTCAAGGACATGCTCGACGAGCGTCTCAACGCTGCGTCCGTTGCGGGCGGTGACGACAAGTTGCCGGCCCGGCTCGATCTGGCGCGGTTCTACATGGCGCGTGGCCTTTATCCCGAAGCCAAAGGCGTGCTCGATCTTGCGCTGTCCGCCACCAAGCCCGGCCAGGAAGATGCCGCCACCATGCTCGGCCATGCGGCCGCGAGCGCGCTGATGTGGAGGCCGGAGCAGACGTTGAAGGACGTCGCCAATCCGGCGATTGCTTCGACCTACGACGCGCAGATGTGGAAGGGCGTCGCGCTGGCGCGGCAGGGCAAATGGGCCGAGGCGCGCGAGAAGCTGAAGAGCGTTCAGTTCGCCATCACGGCGCTGCCGCTGGACATCCAGCGCGCCGTGCTCGCCGCGGCGATGCGGGCCTCGCTGGAAGTGCGTGACTATTCGGGCGCCGCAAAACTCAGCACCGATTTCGATTTGGTCGGCATCCCGCCGGAGATCAAGCCGCAGGTCGCGGTGATGCGCGGCTGGCTCGACGAGGCGCTCGGCCGCGAGCCGGAGGCGCTGAAGAAGTACAAGGACGCGATGGCGTCGTCCGATCGCCAGGCCGCCGCCGAAGCACGGTTTCGCGAGATCGTGCTGCGCCTGAAGCGCGAAGAACTGACAGCCGCCGAAGCACTGCCTGATCTCGAGCGACTGTCGGTGAACTGGCGCGGCGACCAGCTCGAAGTGAACACCCAGCAGCTGCTGACCAAGATGTACGCAGACGCCGGCCGCTATCAGGATTCGCTGCAGGCGGCCCGGGTTGCGACCCAGCTTGCGCCGAATTCGGAAGCAGCCCGCAAGGCGCAGGACGATGCCCGCGCGCTGTTCGCGCAGATATTCCTAGGCAGCAAAGGCGACGACCTGCCGCCGATCGAAGCCCTCGCAATGTTCTACGAGTATCGCGAACTGACCCCGATCGGTCGGCGCGGCGACGAGATGATCCGCCGGCTCGCCGACCGTCTGGTCGCGGTCGATCTGCTCGATCAGGCCAGCGAGCTTCTGCAGTATCAGGTCGACAAGCGTCTCGAAGGCGCGGCGCGGGCGCAGGTCGCCGCCAAGCTGGCGATGATCTACCTGATGAACCGCAAGCCGGATCGCGCCATCGGTGCGCTGCATTCGTCGCGGATCGCTGATCTTGCCGGCGAACTCCGTCAGCAGCGGCTGTTGCTCGAGGCGCGTGCGCAGAGCGACATCGGCCGCCACGATCTGGCGCTCGACATCATCAGCAATATCAGTGGGCGCGAGGCGATCCGGCTGCGTTCCGACATCTACTGGGCGGCGCGGCGCTGGCGCGAATCTTCCGAGCAGATCGAGCTGTATCTCGGCGACCGCTGGAAGGACTTCACGCCGCTGTCGTCGGCCGAGAAGAGCGACGTGATCCGTGCCGTGGTCGGTTACGCGCTCGCCGAAGATGCGCTCGGTCTCGATCGTTTCCGCGAGAAGTTTGCGCCGCTGATGACCGATCCGGCCGATCGCGCTGCCTTCGACATCGCCAGCCAGCCGAGCGCCGGCAATAGCGCTGCGTTTGCGGCGATCGCCAAAATGGCCGCCAGCGTCGATACCCTCGAAGGCTTCCTGCGCGAGATGAAGCAGCGCTTCCCCGATGCCAGCGCCCGCCTCAACCCGCCGCCCGGCGCCGACCTCACCGCCACCGGTACGCTGCCCCAGGTGCCGCCGAAGATCCGCGCCATCCAGGCGACGCGGTAGCAGTTCTTCGCGGTCTCCAACCGTCATTCCGGCGCGCAGGCGAAGCCTGCGAACACGGAATCCCGAGGTTGTTGTGCGCAGCTGAGCGTCCGGGTTCACGCGCTTCGCACGTGCACCGGAATGAGCCGTGGAGAAGAGAACCAAATCCGCAGCGTCGATCTCGGCGAGACTATCCGCCGCCGGTGTAGCTCTGCACCAGCGAGCCGGCGACAAGCGACCAGCCGTCCACCAGAACGAAGAAGATCAGCTTGAACGGCAGCGACACCACGACCGGTGGCAGCATCATCATGCCCATCGACATCAGGATCGATGCGACGACGAGGTCGATGATCAGGAAGGGCAGGAACAGCAGGAATCCGATTTCGAAGGCACGTTTCAGCTCCGAGATCAGGAACGCTGGCATCAGGATGCGGAGCGACAGCTCTTCCGGCGTAGCCGGTGGCGGTTCGCCCGACAGGTCGAGGAACAGCTTGAGATCTTTCTCGCGGACGTTCTTCTGCATGAAGATCCGCAGCGGACCGGACGCCCGCACCATGGCGTCGTCGACGCCGATCTCGTTGGCGATCAGCGGCTTGATGCCTTCGTCATAAGATTTCTGCAGAGTCGGTCCCATCACGAAGGCGGTCAGGAACAGCGCCAGCGCGATGATCACCGCATTCGGCGGCGCTGTGGCCGTGCCAAGCGCCGTGCGCAGCAACGATAGCACCACGACGATACGGGTGAACGACGTCATCATCACCAGGATCGACGGTGCGATCGACAGCACCGTCAGCAGCGCGATCAGCTGGATCGCGCGCTCGGTGACGCCGGGGCTATTGCCGCCGAGATTGATGCTGATGTCTTGGGCCTGCGCAGGCACGATCATCGCGAGAACCGCGATGATCAGAACAGATGAACTGATGAAAACTCTACGCGGGCCGGCCGAGGCGCTCACGTAGGGGACTTCGGGCGGCCGAGCAGCGCGGCCATTTCGTCTTCGAGGCTCTCGAACCCGGTCTTACCGGCGGCCGGAGGCGCTTCCGCTGCGGCCGGCTCTTCGGGGGCAGGCTCGGAAGCGCGCGGGGTCGGCGGATTGGGACGGGCTGGCGGCTCCGGCGCGACCGGAGGAGCCGGCTCGGCCGGCGCATTCGGCGGACGGCGCAGCGCGGCTTCGAGGCGGTTGGCCATCTCGGCGAGATTTTGGTCTGCGGTCGCAAGGGCTGCGGTGACAGGCGCAGCGGGAGCGGGGGACGGGGCCAAGGGCGCGGGCGGCGCCGCGGGGCGCTCAGTGCGCATGGGGGCGGGCTTGGGTTCCGGACGCGGCGGCCGCGGCATGGCCGGCTCGGCGCGCGGACGGGGGGCCGGCTCCATGCGCGGCTCGGGGCGCGGCGGCTCCGGACGCAGCACCGGCGGTTCCGGGCGCAGAACGGGCGGCTCGGGGCGCAGGACCGGGGACTCTGGGCGTGCGATCGGTGGCTCGGGCCGCAGGATCGGCGGGTCCGCCCGCATGATCGGAGGTTCAGCCCGCATGATCGGCGCCTCGACGCGCGGCATCGGGGGCTCGGGCCGCGGCAAGGGCTGTAGCGGCTGTTCGGGGCGGGCGATCGGTTCAGGCACCAGGCTGGCGAACGGATCGGCCGGACGGCGCTCCGGCATCGGCGGCGCGCGGCGCGGCTCCTCGGCCGCACCCGGGCGCAACGGTCGTGTCGGGATCGGCGGCAGTTCCGGCTCCGGCAGCTCGGCGGCGGTATCGGATTCCCACTGGCCGGGCTCCGGCGCCGTCAGGCGCGGCTCCAGGCCGGCGCGGGTCGGCAACTGATCCCGCGACGGGGTGGCACGCACGATGTTGGGCTCGATCACGATGTCGCTCGGCCCGCCGATCATCAGCAGATGTTCGACATTGTCGCGCCGCACCAGAACCAGGCGGCGGCGGCCATCGACGGCGGCAGCGTCGATCACGGCGAGCCTCGGCATCCGGCCGCGGCTGGCATTGGTGCCGAGCCGATTGCCGGCGAAGCGGCGTACCAGCCAGGCGGCGGCGCCAATCAGCGCCAGAACGGCCAGAAATGCGAGAAAAAACATCAATGGCTGCGATGACATGCTGTATCCCCGGCAAACAACGCTGGCGCCCTGGCGCTTTCCGGAAGCGCCCATTCCGGAATGCGAACGCGACCAGTTCCGGTGACGCGCGGCGGCCCGCCTCGTCCCTTCTTAATAATCCCCGGCAAGAACTGCCATCCGTTTCTTCTTATAATCCACCAATCATGCCGCCCAAACCGCGTTTGGTGCGGTTTTCGCCGCAGTTACCACTGCGTCCGGCATGCAGCTCGGACCTCTTAACCAGTCGTTAACCATAGGGGCGGCAAATTCTGCCTACCCGGCGGAATCGCGTGGCGGCAAGACCGGGGCGGAGGCGGCTATGCCGATCAACGATCTCCCCGAGCTCAACGCGTTGCGCACCAAGATGCAGTGGCATCAGGAGCGCCAGAAGGTGCTTGCGGAAAATATCTCCAATTCCGACACGCCGAACTTCCGGCCGCGGGATCTGGTGGAGCCGAAATTCACCCCGGAAGGTCAGGCCGCCGGCGGTCCGGGCGGATCGCTGCCGCTGATGCGCACCAGCGCGTCGCATCTGACCCCGCCGGGCGGCTCGCCGAGCTTCTCCACCAACAACAACGGCGGCTTCCAGACCCGTCCGGCCGGCAATGCCGTGAACCTCGAGGACGAGATGCTGAAGGTCTCGTCCAACCAGATGGACTACGCCGCCGTGACCTCGCTCTACAGCCGCAGTCTCGGCCTGCTCAAGACCGCAATCGGCAAGCGCTGAGAAGCGCCGGGAGGCTAAACCATGGCAGACGACGGCAACGACTTCGCCCGCTCGATGGGTATCGCCACTTCCGGCCTGCGCGCGCAGGCGGGCCGGATGCGAGTGATCTCGGAAAACGTCGCCAACGCCGACTCCACGGCGCAGAACCCGGGCGGCGACCCGTATCGCCGCAAGGTGCCGACCTTCACGTCGGCGCTCGACCGCACGCTCGACGCCCGCGTCGTGGCGCTCGGCCGGGTCAAGCCGGACACCTCGGCGTTCCGCGTCAAATACGAGCCGACCAACCCGGCTGCCGACGCCAACGGCAACGTCAAGTACCCGAACGTCAATCCGGTGATCGAAATGACCGACATGCGCGATGCGCAGCGGTCCTACGAGGCCAACCTCAACGTCATCAGCGCCACCCGCCGGATGATCCAGCGCACGCTCGACATTCTCAAAGCCTGATCCGCTTCCCCAGCATCGCACCAGGACACTGACCCATGGCCTCCCCGATTTCAGCAGCGAATGCCTATGCGAGCCTCGCCCGCCTGGCCAAGCCGGCCGGCGCAGACAAGGGGGGCGAAGACGCTCCGTCATTCGGCAACCTGGTCAAGCAAGCGATGGGCAGCGTGCTCGACGCCGGCCGCAAGTCCGACGCGCAGTCGATGGCGATGGCCTCCGGCAAATCCAACGTGATGGATGTGGTGACCGCGGTCGCCGAAACCGACGTCGCGGTGTCGACGCTGGTGTCGGTCCGCGATCGGGTGATCCAGTCCTACGAAGAAATCATGCGGATGCCGATCTGACGGCGGCACCTTTACCGATAGGCATCGTCATTGCGAGCGAAGCGAAGCAATCCAGGGCCCGGCGCACCGCGCTCCTGGATCGCTTCGTCGCTCCGCTCCTCGCGATGACGATGGCGAGACCGAACACCACCACTGCCACAATCGTCGACACAAGGATTCTCTCATGACCGGCCCCGAAACCCTCGACGTCGCCCGCGACGCGATCTGGACCATCGTCGTGGTGTCGGCGCCGCTGATGGTGGTCGGCCTGGTGGTCGGCGTCGCGGTGTCGCTGGTCCAGGCGCTGACCCAGATTCAGGAACAGACGCTGGTGTTCGTGCCAAAAATCCTGGCGATGTTCGTCACCTTGGTGCTGGCGCTGCCCTTCATGGCCGACGCGCTGCACTCGCAGATGATGCGGATCTCATCGCGAATCATCGGCGGTTGACGCATGATCGGAGCCCGCGCCGCTTCGCTGGTCGCATCCGCCGTCGCCGCATCGCGCGGCTGTGGCGCACGACCTTTTGACGCGCGCTCCGAATCAGACAGCCGCGATGCGCATCGACCTGACCTTCCTGCCGGCGCTCGCCGCCACCTTCATGCTGGTGTTCGCACGCATCGGCTCGATGGTGATGCTGATGCCGGCGTTCGGCGAGAGCAACATCCCGACGCGGGTGAAGCTGTCGATCGCGCTCATGCTGACGCTGATCATGCTGCCGCTGCATCGCTCGGCCTATCAGATCGACATGTCGTCGCTGACGCCGCTGTTGGTGCTGATGCTGCAGGAGATTGCGGTCGGCATTGTGCTCGGCGCCACCGCGCGGGTGACGCTGTCGGCGCTGCAGGTCGCGGGCGCGGTGATCGCCCAGCAGCTCGGGCTCGGCTTCGTCTCGGCCGTCGATCCGACGCAGGGCCAGCAGGGCGTGGTGGTCGGCAATTTTCTGACGATGCTCGGCGTTACGCTGCTGTTCGCCACCGACATGCACTATCTGGTGATCCAGGCGCTGAGCGACAGCTACAAGGTGTTCGCGCCGGGCGAATTGATGCACACCGGCGACGTCGCGGCGCTGGCCACCAAGGCGTTCGCGGCTGCGTTCAAGCTCGGCCTGCAATTGTCGGCGCCGTTCCTGGTGTTCGGCCTGGTGTTCAACATCGGGCTTGGCGTGCTGGCGCGGCTGATGCCGCAGATGCAGGTGTATTTCGTCGGCGTTCCGCTTTCGATCGTGATCGGATTCATCGTGCTCGCGGTGGTGCTGACCACGATGATGGGCGCTTTCCTCGGCTATTTCGGCGGCGTGATGCACGATCTGATGCCACGCTGACGCTCGGCGTCGTTCGGAGCTGAACGATGTCCGAGGACAGTGACGAGAAAACAGAAGAGCCGACACAAAAACGTCTCGACGATGCACTCAAGCGCGGCGACGTCGTCAAGAGCCAGGAGGTCAACACCTGGTTCCTGATCGCCGGCGCGACGCTGGTGCTGTCCTCGTTCCACGAGTCGATCGGCGCCGGCATTCTCGCGCCGATGCGCAATCTGATCGAAAAGTCCTGGATGCTCCGCGTCGACGGCGACGGGCTGATCGCGCTCGCCAAGAGCCTGTCCTACGCGACGCTGGCGGCGATCGGCATTCCGCTGTTGATGCTGGTGATCGTCGCGATCGCCAGCAACATGATTCAGCACCGGCTGGTGTTTTCCGCCGAGGCGCTGACGCCGAAATTCAGCAAGCTGTCGCCGCTCGAAGGCGCCAAGCGGCTGTTCGGCAAGCAGGCGATGGCCAACTTCCTCAAGGGCCTGTTCAAGGTCGTGGCGCTCGGCATCGTGATGGTGGCGGTGCTGTATCCCGAGCACGACCGGCTCGACGCGCTGCTGAAGATGGACGTCTCAGTGCTGCTCGGCGTCACCGTGGCGCTGACGCTGAAGCTGCTCGGCGCGGTGGTGGCGATGCTCGCCTTCGTGGCGGTCGGCGATTACTTCTTCCAGTATCGGCAGTGGCACGAAAAGCAGAAGATGTCGCTGCAGGAAATCAAGGAAGAATTCAAGCAGTCGGAAGGCGATCCGCACATCAAGGGCCGGTTGCGGCAGCTCCGCTATCAGCGGATGAAGAAGCGGATGATGGCCGAGGTGCCGAATGCGTCGGTGGTCATCACCAACCCGACCCACTTCTCGGTGGCGCTGAAATACGAGCGCGGCATGTCGGCGCCGATCTGCGTCGCCAAGGGTGTTGACGCGGTGGCGTTCAAGATCCGGGAAGTCGCGAAGGAACACGACGTGCCAATCGTCGAGAACGTGCCACTGGCGCGCGCGTTGTACGCCACCGTGGAGATCGACGATGAGATCCCGGTCGAACACTACCAGGCGGTCGCCGAGGTGATTGGTTACGTCATGAACCTGAAGCGGGCGTGGTCCGGCCGCAGCAATTGAGCGGGGCGATGCATCAGCAGCGAGGAGCGGGGCGGGCGGCGCGCCGCCCTGGCGCGGGAAGCCGGAGCGGATTGTCCTTGATGGCCTGCGGACGGGCCGGAGGATGGTCTTGCGTTTCCGGCCGCGATTCAGGCAGTTGGAGCCGCGCCGCCGCGTGCCCGGCGGGCAAGGGACCGGTTCGGTGACCATGACCATCAACGATCAACAAGCTTCGCCCGAGCCGCGTCCGGCCTCGCCGGAGCCGGCCCGCCGCGGCGGCAGTATCGCGCTTGTGCTGCTGCTGGCCGGCGCCATCGTCGCCGCCGCCGTAGCGTTCATGACGCTCGGCCGAGCCGGCGCCCAGCCTTACATTCTCGGCCTGCTGGCGCTGCTGGCGATGGTCGGTCTGTTCATGCTGTTCGCGTTCGCGGCCGGTATCATCGGCTTCGCCGACCGCTCCGCCGAAGATCCGATCCTGCGGGCGATTCCCGAAAACGCGTTCGACGGTATCGCAGTCACCGACGCCGGCGGCCACGTCGTTTATGCCAACTCGACCTATCTGGCGCTGACCGGTGCGGCGACGATGCAGGACGTCCGCCCGGTGGAGCGGGTGTTCATCGGTAATCCCGATGTCTCCGAGGCGGTGTTCCGGCTGCTCAAGGCCGCGCGCGAGGGACGCCGGCTGCAGGAGGAAGTGCGGGTTGCCGGGGCCGACGGCACCCAGGGCCGCTGGATGCGTCTGCGGGTTCGCCCGCTCGGCACCAGCAAGCGCGAGGCTCGGCAGACGGTGTGGTCGATCGCCGACATCACCCGCGACCGCGAGCGCCAGGAGGACGTGTTCCAGACCCTGCAGCACGCGATCGAATATCTCGACCATGCGCCCTGCGGGTTCTTCTCGGTCAATCCGGCCGGCAACCTCGTCTATGTCAACGCCACGCTGGCGAACTGGCTCGATCATGACCTCGCCGAGATCGGCTCCGGTGGCCTGAAGCTGTCGGACGTGGTTTCGGGCGACGGCGCCGCGCTGCTGACTTCGATCGTGCCGGAGCCGGGCGAGGTGAAGACCGAAGTCTTCGACATCGACCTGAAGAAGCGCGGCGGCCAGACCGTGCCGGTGCGGCTCTATCACAAGCTCGCCTTCGGCGCCGACGGCACTCCGGGGCCGTCGCGCACGCTGGTGATCAGCCGTGCCCGCGACGATCGGCTCGATCCGCAGCGTGCCGCCGAAATCCGCTTCATGCGGTTCTTCGACCAGACGCCGATGGCGATCGCTACCGTCGATAAGACGGGTGCGGTGGTGCGGGCGAACGCGCGGCTTGCCAAGCTGGCGCAGAGCCTCGACCCGGCCGGCGCTTCGGCTTCCAAGTCGATCCTGGCGGCGGCGTCGGCGCGCGACCGCGCGGTGCTGGCAGGCGCGATCGAGCAGGCCGCCAAGGGTCAGGCCGATATCGCGCCGGTCGAAGTGATGCTCGACAGCGCCAAGGAGCGCTGGGGCCAGTTCTTCGTGACCGCGGTCAGCGACGAGACCGACAACGAAGCGGCCATCGTCCACATGCTCGAAACCACCGAGCGCCGCGCCCTGGAGAACCAGGTCAACCAGGCGCAGAAGATGGACACCATCGGCCAGCTCGCCGGTGGCATCGCGCACGACTTCAACAACGTGCTGTCGGCCATCATGATGGCCAACGACTTCCTGCTGAACGCGCACAAGCCGACCGACCCGTCGTTCCAGGACATTATGCAGATCAAGCAGAACGCCACCCGCGCCGCGACGCTGGTGCGGCAGCTCTTGGCATTCTCGCGCAAACAGACACTGCGTCCGCAGGTGCTCGATCTCGGCGAGGCGCTGACCGACATCGATCGGCTGTTGAAGCGGCTGATCGGCGAGAAGATCTCGCTGGAGATGCAGCACGGTCGCGATCTGTGGCGGACCAAGGCCGACGTCTCGCAATTCGAGCAGGTGATCGTCAATCTCGCGGTCAACGCCCGCGACGCGATGCCCGACGGCGGCAAGCTGACGATCCGCACCGCCAACGTCTCCGCCTCCGCTGCCTCGCAGCTCGGCCACAATGGCATGCCGGCCGCCGACTATGTCTGCGTCGAAGTCTCCGACACCGGCACCGGCATTCCGCCGGAAATTCTCGACAAGATCTTCGAGCCGTTCTTCTCGACCAAGGAAGTCGGCAAGGGCACCGGGCTCGGGCTGTCGACGGTGTACGGCATCATCAAGCAGACTGGCGGCTTCGTGTACGTCGATTCGGAAATCGGCAAGGGCACTACCTTCCGCATCTATCTGCCGCGCCACGAGCAGGTCGCCGAGCCGCAGGTTGAGACTCCCGCGGCCAGCGGCACGGCACCCGAGCCGGCACCGGCGGCGCCGAAGCCGCGCGCCGACCTGACCGGGCAGGGCACCATCCTCTTGGTAGAAGACGAGGAAGGCCTGCGCTCGCTCAACGCCCGCGGCCTACGCTCGCGCGGCTATGAGGTGATCGAAGCTTCCAACGGCGTCGAAGCGCTGGAAGAATTCGATGCCCATGGCGGCGAAGTCGATCTCGTCGTGTCCGACGTGGTGATGCCGGAAATGGACGGCCCGACGCTGCTGAAAGCGATGCGCGCCCGCAACCCGGACCTGAAGATCATCTTCGTCTCCGGTTACGCCGAGGATGCGTTCGAGAAGAGCCTGCCGGAGAACGAGCAATTCGCCTTCCTGGCCAAACCGTTCGCGCTGAGCGCGCTGGTCGCGAAGGTGAAGGAGACGATGGCGCCGAACTGAACGCGTGCGGCGGACAGCGCTCGCTTCGATGAGCGCAACGCCCTTCAATTTCGTCGTGGCCGGGCTTGTCCCGGCCATGCACGTTTTTGTCGTTGATATCTCCGCGTGTCGCGGATGCGAGCACGAGGCGGCATGACGAGACTGATGGTGGTGCCAGTTCGCATTGCCGATCAGTTGCAATGCGACGGCGGATTTCTTAACGCCTCGTTAGGTTCATCGTACTCCCCGCGACCGAGGGCCGCAGGTGTGCGACGACGCGCCCGCTTCCTTTTTGGAGGCTGGTGCCCATTTTTACGGAGCTTCCCCCTGCCGGGGATTGAGGGAGTAACATGAATTTCTTGCACCGCACCCGCGGCTTTATGACCGCTCTTGCTGTGGCGATGTCGCTCGCGATGCCGCTGTCGTTGGCGCTGACGTCGGCGGCCGACGCGCGCATCGGCGGCGGCTCGAGCTCCGGTTCGCGCGGCTCGCGCAGCTTCTCGGCACCGCCCAGCACCAACACGGCGCCGGGGGCCGCTCAACCGTTCAACCGCACCTATAGCCAGCCGGGCGGCCCCGGCATGAGCGGCCCGGCGGCGGGCGCCGCCGCCAACAAGGGCGGCTTCTTCAACCGCCCGGGCATGGGCATGCTCGGCGGCCTTGCCGCTGGCTTCCTCGGCGCCGGCCTGCTCGGCATGCTGTTCGGCGGCGGCTTCCTGTCGGGTCTCGGCAGCTTCGCCTCGATCATCGGGCTGGTGCTGCAGGTGGCGCTGGTCGTGATCCTGGCGCGTCTGGCCTGGGGCTGGTGGCAGCGCCGCAACAACCCGCAGGCGGCCTATGCGCCCGGTCCGGTGGCCGGCCAGGGCCCGCGGCCCGATGGCGCCTATGCGATGAACCAATCGGCCAACCCGGCGGCGCAGCCGGCCTCGCGCGGCGGCTTCGGCTTCGGTGGCGGCGCCAGCGCCAGCAACGACCGGCCGCTGGAGATCAAGCCGGACGACTATGAGGCGTTCGAGCGCCTGCTCGGCGACATCCAGGCGGCGTGGTCGAATGAAGACATCGACCGGCTGCGCCAGCTCGCCACTCCGGAAATGGCGTCGTACTTCGCCAAGGACCTGGAGGAGAACAAGGCCAACAACGACATCAACAAGGTGTCGGATGTGAAGCTGCTGCAGGGCGATCTCGCCGAAGCCTGGCGCGAGGGCGAAACCGACTACGCCACGGTGGCGATGCGGTTCTCGCTGGTCGACAAGACCCTGGAGCGCGGCACCAATCGCCTGGTCGCCGGCAGCGACACGCCGATCGAGGTCACCGAGATCTGGACCTTTACCCGGCGCCCCGGCGCGAGCTGGGAATTGGCCGCGATCCAGCAGACCAACTGACGCTCTGCTCCCGAGCGATCCAGCATCGAAGCGCCGCGGACCTTCCGCGGCGCTTTTTTGTTAGGCTCCGGAGCGGGGCGGCGCGGGGGCGGAGCCGCGCCGATCAGCATAGGGGCCGAACCGATGGCTTACGAACTGTACTACTGGCCGACCATTCAGGGCCGCGGCGAATTTGTGAGGCTGGCGCTCGAAGAGGCCGGCGCGGACTATGTCGATGCCGCGCGTCGCAACAAGGCCGGCATGTCGACGATGATGAAGCTGATGCAGGCGGAGCAGGGTACGCCGCCGTTTGCGCCGCCGTTTCTCAAAGCCGGCAAGTTGATCATCGGCCAGACCGCCAACATCCTGCTGTATCTCGGCAGCCGTCATGGCCTTGCACCCGCGAGTGAAGCCGGCCGGCTGTGGGTGCATCAGCTGCAGCTCACGATCGCGGACCTGGTGCAGGAGGTGCACGACACTCACCATCCGATCGGCACCATGCTGTACTATGAAGACCAGCGGAAGCCGGCGAAGAAACGCACCGCCGAGTTCTGGGACAATCGCGCGCCGAAATTCCTCGGTTACTTCGAACGCCTGGTTGCCGGCGGCGGCGGCACCTGTCTCACCGGACGCAAGCTGACCTATGCCGACCTGTCGCTGTTTCAAATCGTCGAGGGCCTGCGCTACGCCTTTCCAAGGCACATAAAGAAATTCGAGCGTGACATTCCCAAGCTGGTCGCACTGCACGACCGCATCGCCGAACGCCCGAACATCGCCGCCTACCTCGCCAGCGACCGCCGCATTCCCTTCAACAAAGAAGGCATCTTCCGGCACTACAAGGAGCTGGATAAGTAACAGCCTGTCCAGTGGCGCTCGACCTCTCTGCGAGGTCATTCCGGGGCGCGAGCGAAAGCTCGCGAACCCGGAATCTGATCCGAGCACACCACTTCGAGATTCCGGGTTCGCGCGTTTCACGCGCGCCCCGGAATGACTGTGGGAAGTGGGGACGCCGGCTACCGATGCCGCCCGTCGATCGGCGTCATTTTCAGCTGCGACAGCTCGATGCCGTCGATGCAGGCCACGTTCAGCGCCACCACTTCGGTGCCGTCGGGCTTTGCGCCACGGGCAAACACCTCGACGCCGCATTCGCCGCAGAGCTGGTGGCTGATGGCGCGCTTGTTGAACAGATATTCCTTCAGGCTGTCGCGCCCGGCGCGCAGCTGAAAACTCTTCGGCGGCAGGAAGGTGAAGTGCAGTCCCTTCTTGGTGCAGATCGAGCAATTGCACGCCGTTACCATTGCAAGGTCGGTGGTGCATTCGAACCGCACCAGGCCGCAATGGCAGCCGCCGGTCAGGACTTTGACGCCGCTCATCAGGAGGCACTCCGCTGGTCGTGCCGGCGGAGTCTAGCAGACGAAGGGTTGTGCCCGATAGCTGGCGCAGGCGGGGCGAACACCGTCCCACGAAACGCCAAAGCCCCGCGCGAGGCGGGGCCGGTCGTCGCATCGGAACTTGCGTCGCTTAAGCGAGCTGGTCGACGCGGGTGCCCTGTCCGGGCGGCAGCGCCGCTTTCGGCGGCTGGATGCTGGTCGTGTCCTTGTCGTCCTTCGGCGGCGGAGGCGGCGGTGGAGGGCTCGCCTGCGTCGTCGGTTGGGAGACAGGAGTCGACGACACGTTCGAAATGCTGCTCATCAGTCTTTCCTCGTGTTGGCCAACGTCCCCCATCAGATGGTGCGCCGGCGGCGGCTTGCCACCGACCGCGCCCGGGTAGGCATCGGATCAACCGCGATCATCGCGCTGCCCGGTGAACTTTGCGCGCACCCCTGCGCCGGCATTTGCTTCAAATGCCGGGCATTGGATTGCGGGACATCACGAGGCGGGATGGACGCCGCCGGCGCGGCCGCGCAGCTACTCGCTGCTGTCGCGGGTGATCGAGATCGACGCGTCGGTCTTGGTCCGGATGCAGCGCATGTTGAGCCGGCGGAAGCGGGTCTTGATGTCGTTGCCGCGCAGGATGCCGACCCGGCCGAAGCAGCGCTTAACGCCGCGCAGCGTGTCCGGCTTCGGGATCGTGAACACGATCGCGGCGGCGCTGGCGATCAGGTCCTGAAATTCCGGCGACGGCTTTCGCGCCGGCGCCTGGCCGTAAACCTCGTTCTTCACCGTGCGGCTCGGACACCCGAGCCGCAGCGCCTTCGCGGCCGGATGCGACAGGTAGATCATGTTGGCCGCGGTCTTGCCGACGCTGATCCCATCGATCTGCGCCTTGAGCTGCTTGGCGAGATCGTCGCAGCGATCGGCCCGGGCGGGGGAGGCGGCGAATGTCGAGGCGATAGCAGCGGTGGCAATGAGATAGGGCAGGCGGCTCAGCATCAGGTCTTCTCCTCAGTCCCTGGCGGTACTGAAGCTTGCGCCGAAGCCAGATGCAAGAGGACCAAGTTCGCGGCTACTGATCAGCGTGGACATCGGCCATGGACAATCAGGAGATCAGAGTTTCCCCGGATCGTATACTTGCCGGGATCTCAGATCCGGCTGGATGTGGGGACGGAGTTGGATGCTCAGCTCGCTGTAACGGTCGGCAGTTTTCGTCGAGCCCACCGCGGCGATCCAGAACTCGCCGCTAGCAGCCCGTGCAAGGGGCAATATCTGTGTGGGAGGTGGGCAGAATAGGCGGTGTTTGGATGAGGGCGGTGACGCACGAGGGTTCCGCCTACGCTTATCTTTGCGTTTCCCATACGGGATCGACGCAGATTTTCCGGCTTCCGGTTTGCGGGAAATCGCTGCAGTATTGCGACCCTGAGTTGCATTTCAGGGTGCCCCGATGTTGGATATTCCAAGCTATTTAAGTCGCGGTGAGCGTGCTCGGCTTTTCCCGGTTCTGGCCGATACCTCAAAGGAAGGTCGAACGGCGTCGATCCTGTTGGCGTGTCTTGCCAATGTGGATGAGTTCGGTCGCTCGATGATGAATACGGTCGGCCAGCGCGCTGGGCCCCGAACGAGGATCGAGACCTTTACTGAGGTCTGCTTCTCATCTCAGTCAGACAAAATGAGGCCGGACGGCCTGATTGTTCTCACTACGGGTAATCGTCAGTGGCGGGCTCTGGTCGAAGCCAAGGTTGGAAATTCTGAACTGGAGGTTGGCCAAGTCGAAAGCTATTTAGCGCTTGCGCGCGAGAACGACATCGACGCCCTGATTACGATCTCCAATCAGTTTGCCGCTGTCCCGGCTGTTCACCCTTTGCAGGTCTCAGTATCCGCGCGACGTAAGATCGAGCTGTTTCACTGGTCTTGGATGCACGTCCTTACCGAAGCGAGCCTGCTGCTTGCCAACGATGAGATCCTCGATCGCGATCAGAGGTTTGTCCTCAACGAAATGGTCCGCTTTCTCACGCACCCAAGCGCCGGAGTGAAGGGCTTTGATCAGATGCCCGCGTGTTGGACCGACCTGGTGGCATCTGTTCAGGCGGGGGCCGCGCCGTCGCCTAACTCTGCTGTGACACGCGAGATCGTTGGAGCATGGCACCAAGTCGTGCGCGACCTGTCGCTGACGATGAGCCGACAACTCGGCGTCGAAGTCTCGCCGCGAATCCCGAGGGAACATCTTCGCGACCTCGATGCGCGTGCCAAGGCTGATAGTTGTCACTTGTGCGAGGAGCATTCTCTCGCCGCCACGTTGATCGTGCCGGACGCGGCGTCTCCTCTGGAGGTCACTGCAGACATCAAAACGCGCTCGCTCGCAGTTTCGATGCATCTGAGGGCGCCTGACGACAAGAAGGGAACGAAGGCGAGGCTGAACTGGCTACTGCGCCAGTTTCCGCCCACGACGAACGAGAACTGGCATATCCGTCTGTACTGGCCGGGACGAACCAGTAGCACTCAGCGACCGCTCGCAGCGCTTCGAGAGAACGTCGATCAAGCTGCAGATGAGAAGGCGGGGCAGGTGGTGACGTCGTTCGACGTGATCATGGTGCGTGATATCGGCGCCCGCTTCGCACAGCGCAAGAATTTCATCGCCGAACTAGAGGCGATTGTCCCCCTCGCCTACGATCAAGCTGGGCAGCATCTGCGGGCTTGGCAGCGGACTGCACCGCGTCTTCCGGAGGCAAAGGCCGAGCCCGCGAGCGTCAATACGGAAGCGATGCGCGATGCGGCGGAGCAGGAGCTGACCGGACCGCAAGAGCGGCCCGTACTAGCCCAGCCCATCGTACTGAAATCTGAGCCGGATGTGGATGTCCCACAGGATGGCCTCCTGACTGAGCCGCCACCGGAAGATGCGGCAGGTCCAGTTGGTCCCGATCTGGCCGGGCAGGTCCCATGAAGCTCCCCACCCTCCCGTTTTGAACCCTTCAAAATCCCGCCGAAACCGCCTAGACAGGGCCGCGAATTTACCCATTCGAGGCCCTGTCCATGAACGCTCCCACGCCCGTTCCGTCTGCCGCCACCCCGGTTCCGCCCTATAAGCACACCCCGCTGTTTCCGCTGGGCAAGGACGACACCGTCTATCGCAAGATCACGTCGGATGGCGTGCGGGTGGAGAAGGTGCTCGGGCGCGACATGCTGGTGGTGGAGCGCGAGGCGCTGCGGGCGCTGTCGGAGGCGGCGTTCGGCGAGATCAACCATTATCTGCGGCCCGGGCACCTCAAGCAGCTCCGCAAGATCCTGGACGATCCGGAGGCGAGCCCGAACGACAAGTTCGTCGCGCTGGATTTTCTGAAGAACGCCAACATCGCCGCCGGCGGCGTGCTGCCGATGTGCCAGGACACCGGCACCGCGATCATCATGGGCAAGAAGGGCTCGAACGTCATCACCGACGGCGACGATGAAGCCGCGTTGTCGGAAGGTGCGCGCGACGCTTACTTGCGCCGTAACCTGCGCTACTCGCAGGTCGCGCCGCTGTCGATGTTCGAAGAGAAGAACACCGCCAACAACATGCCGGCGCAGTGCGAGATCTACGCCGAGGGCGATGATGCCTACAAATTCATGTTCATGGCCAAGGGCGGCGGCTCGGCCAACAAGAGCTTCCTGTTCCAGGCGACGCCGTCGCTGCTGACGCGCGACCGGCTGCTGGCGTTCCTGAAAGAGAAGATCATGACGCTCGGCACCGCGGCGTGCCCGCCCTATCACCTGGCGATCGTGATCGGCGGCACTTCGGTCGAGACCACGATGAAGACGGTGAAGCTCGCCTCCGCGCGCTATCTCGATGCGCTGCCGACCCACGGCTCCGAACTCGGCAACGCGTTCCGCGACGTCGAGATGGAGCAGGAAATCCACAAGATGACGCAGAGCCTCGGCGTCGGCGCGCAGTTCGGCGGCAAGTATTTCTGCCACGACGTCCGCGTCATCCGGCTGCCGCGCCACGGCGCCTCGTTGCCGATCGGCCTCGGCGTATCGTGCTCGGCCGACCGGCAGATGCTCGGCAAGATCACCAAGGACGGCGTGTATCTGGAGGAGCTCGAGCATAATCCGGCGCAGTATTTGCCGGAAGTCGAGCAAGCGCTCGGTGGCGAGGTGGTGAAGATCGACCTCAACCAGCCGATGAAGGACATCCTCGCGACGCTGAGCAAGCACCCGATCAAGACCCGGCTGTCGCTGACCGGCACCATGATCGTGGCGCGCGACGCCGCCCATGCCAAGCTGCGCGACCGGCTGGAGAAGGGCGAGCCGCTGCCGGATTACTTCAAGAACCATCCGGTGTACTACGCCGGCCCGGCCAAGACTCCGGATGGCTATGCTTCCGGCGCGTTCGGCCCGACCACCGCGGGGCGGATGGACTCGTTCGTCGATCAGTTCCAGGCGGCCGGCGGCTCGATGGTGATGGTCGCCAAGGGCAACCGCGCCCCCGCAGTGCGCGAGGCGTGCAAGAAGTACGGCGGTTTCTACCTCGGCTCGATCGGCGGCGCCGCGGCGAACCTCGCCGAGCACTGCATCAAGAAGGTCAAGGTGCTGGAATATCCCGAGCTCGGCATGGAGGCGATCTGGAAGATCGACGTCGTCGACTTCCCGGCCTTCATCATCGTCGACGACAAGGGCAACGACTTCTTCAAGGAACTGAACCTGGGCTGAAGCTTCTCCCCGCAATCACCACTCGCACCGTCATTCCGGGGCGCTCACGCAGTGAGCGAACCCGGAATCCCGAGGTTCGGGGCACCCGAGCGGTTTGACGCAGAACATCTCGAGATTCCGGGCTCGCGCGTTTCACGCGCGCCCCGGAATGACTCCCTCGGAGGAGTTAGCCTAAGTTATCCTCAGGAGCAGTCATGGCCGGGCTTGACCCGCCTGCGGGGCCGAAGCCCCTTCGGCGCGGCGAAGGCCCGGCCATCCATCTTCTTCAACTGATGGATCACCGGGTCTCGGCGCTGTGCGCCGGCCCGGTGATGACATTGGTAACTGCGGCTGCGGCGGAACGGCCGCGACGTCGAAGCCTTACGCCCGGGTGCCGGTGAACGGGAACGAGCCCATCGGGCCGATGCCCATTTCGCCGGAGATGCTATCGCCGCTCACCTTGCCGGTGTAGCTCAGCGTCAGCGGCATCGGGTTGGTGATCGACAGCTTCCAGGCGACGTCGTCGCCGTTCACGGTGCCGTCGAAGATCTCGCCGGCATCGCCGTCGGCGGATTGCGAGCCGGTGAGCGTCGAGCCGTCGGCCTTCAGCGTCAGGTCGGCCTGCCGCTCGCCCATCGGCGTGCTCATGGTGAGTTTCCAGTTTCCGTCGACTGCCATGTGTTTCTCCCCTTGGTCCCGGTCCTCGTGAGTTCACCGGGCCGCCCCTCTTAGTATGGTGCGGGAGCGACAAACAAGCCCGAACGTGCCGCCCCGCTGCGGCCAGGGGCCGCGATAGTCCGTCATCGTGAATCGGGCGGTGTTCTGCTCTGCCGGCCGCGCATGCAGATACCTGTGGTGCAGTGCACGCGTCGTGCTATCCTATGTTAACTTCGGAGGACGTCTCGAGGTTTCCAACGCCTTCAAGGTGGAGACCCGACATGCGTTTGTCATACGTAAGTGCCGCGCTTGCCGTTGCGGTGCTGATGCCCGGACTGACCAGCCTCCCTGCCGCCGCGCAGGTCGAGGTGGTGTCCGAGACGACCGTCACCCGCCTGGATATCACCGCCGAGCCCAGTGTTCCCGGAAGATTCGTACTGAACGCGACCGTCCGCACCGGTTACGGCGCCGGCGTCCCTGACGGCCGGGTGGTGTTCTACGATCTGTCGACCAGCACCGTGCTGGGCTGGATTGATGCCGGCAAACCGAGCCTCGCGGTCGACGGCCTCAAGCCGGGGCGGCATCTGCTGCGCGCCGATTACGCCGGCAGCGCCAGCCGGCTGCCGCTGATCGTGCTGCCGAGCCAGTCGGCCGAGGTCGCGCTCGATGTGCTGGCTCAGCCGCGCCTGACGTTGTCGTCGTCCGATGCTGCCCCGGTACCCGGCGCGGTGGTGACGCTGACCGCCGCCGTCACCGGTTCGCACGGCCTGCCGACCGGCACGGTGAGCTTCCGCGATGGCGACCGGGTGATCGCCGCGCACGTGCCGCTCGATCGCACCGGACTGGCGGCATTCACCACCTCGGCGCTCGACAATGGCGTCGGCGGCATCGTGGTCGTGTACGAAGGTGATCATCACTACGCGCGGGCCACTGCGCAGCTGGCACCGAACGAAGATCGCGCGCTGGCGCTCGCCGCCGCGCCGCGGATGTAAGTCGCCGCTAAGGCTCGGCCGTGATCGGGGTCGATGCGGCTGTCGCTGTCGCTGCAGTCGCTGCCGCGGCTCGCCGCCGGCTGCGGATCGCGAAGCGAAACACCAGATACTGCGCGGCGAACGCTGCGACTTTGAACGCCGGCGCGATTACCATCACGTAGAACGTCCACAGCTTGATATCGCCGGTCAGCGCCGCGGCGATCACTCCGGCGCCGAGCACCAGCATCAGCGCCGCCCATGCGTAGCCGGCGATCCGCACATAGTCCGGGATGGTGTCGCCGACGATCGGCGGCACGTAGCGCAGCATCCAGTCCCGGCGCAGCATCAGCAGCCCGACCGCGATGTGGCCGACGCTGGGCTTGATCAGCACGAAACGGGGATCGTTGGTCAGCAGCGTGGCGCCGCCGAGCACCACCACCAGCGCGACGCTGGCATAGGCCATCACGTCGAGCCGCTGTCCCTTCACTTTGGCGTAGATGAACTGCCCGACCGCGCCGAGCACGGCGACGATCGTCGCCAGCGCGACGTTGCCGGTCGAGAAATACAGCACCACGAAGACGATGGTGGAGAAGAAGTCGCTGCCGAGCTTGGCGAACACCGCCTTCATTGCACGTTTCTCCGCTGTCGCCGCCTGCGGAGGACCGCGGCGGAGCGCCGTCGCCCCGCCCGATTGTGCGTGCCCCCTCGAGGGAAGTAAACCGCGGCAGCCCGGCGGCAAGGGCCGGGCACCTAATTTAGGCAGGCATCAGTTTAGACCGCTTCAATTCGGCGCAGCCAGGGCGGTGGCGCGCCCCGGGCTGCCGAATGGCTTGGGCTTGTCCTTGCCGCAGGCAAAGCCGCGCGCCAGCTCGTCGGCAGCCTGCCGTGCCACCTCGTTGGCGTTGCGGTTGGCGGCGACGTCCACATAGGCGACGTGGCACACCGCGCCGGGCGGCAGCCGCGTCACCACCAGCATCTGCTTGGTGTTGGGCCGGCCGCCTTTGCCGAGATCGTCGTTGTCGGCGAGGTGCCAGCGCTGGATGATGGCGAACGGCTTGCCGGCACCGTCGAGCCGCCATTCGACCGTATCGGTGGTGGAGTTGAACGGGCCGAACGAGGTTTTGGCCGCCGGTTGGGCGCTGGCATCCTTGTAATTGCGGCCGACGCTGACGCTCTGGCGCAGGTCCATCTCCGATACGACCACCACCAGCCCGTCCTGGCCGGGGCACAGCCACTCGCCGCTGTCTTCCGGCGCGCCGCCCGGCCGCGCGACCCGGCACGCCTTGGGAGCGGTCGAACTATAGACGCTGCTGGCGCCGTCAGCCTGGGCCGGCGCCACGAGGGAGGCTGGAATGGTGAGCGGGAGCAGCAGGGCGAGGGCAGGGAGCAGTCGCATTGGCAGGCCTTGCATCGCAGCGGAACCTTTGTCGGTCGGCGTCCGGCTGGGGAAGGTTCGAGCAATTTCCGCTCAGGTACTGCCCTTTGCTGCGGAATCGCTCTAGAACGGCGCCTTCGTGTGTCCGTCCTTTAGCCGCGTTCGAATCGAAGAACCATGCCGCTGTTGTCGAATGACCATTACCGCGTTGGCCGCTCCAAAACCGGGCTCGGCCTGTTCGCCGTCAAGCCCATCAAGAAGGGCGCCAAGATCATCCGGTATTTCGGGCCGCTGCTTGACGCGCACAACAAGAAGCACGACGGCATCGAGAACAAATACCTGTTCGAGCTGAACAAGCGTTGGACCATCGACGGCTCGGTGCGCAAGAACGTCGCGCGCTACATCAACCACGCCTGCAAGCCGAACGCTGAGTCCGACGTCAATCCGCGCAAGAAGCGCGTGATCATCCGCGCCATCAAGAACATCGAGCCGGGCGAAGAGATCAACTACGATTACGGCACCGATTACTTCAAAGCCTATCTGAAGCCGATCGGCTGCAAGTGCGTCTCCTGCGAGAAGAAGCGCAAGAAGAAGGCCGCAGAAGCCCGCGCCGAAAAAGCCAAGCTGAAGCTGAAGGCCGAGCGCAAGGCGCAAGCCGAAGCCGAGAAGGCTACCCGAAAGGCAGCGAAGGCGGCCGGCAAGGCCAAGCCGGAAAAGCCTTCGAAGCCGGAGAAGGTCGCCAAGTCGAAGGCGCCGAAAGCGGTGAAGGCAAAAGCGGCGGCGACGACGAACGGCGCGAGCAAGGCAGCGAAGACGAAGGTCGTGACGGCAAAGGCCGGCAAGACCAAAGCGGCGAAGCCGGCCAAGACCACGTCGTCGCGCAAGACGGCTGCTGCGAGCAAATCCAAGGCAGCCTGATTGTAGTCGCAGCCTCTCGTCGCGTCATTGCGAGGAGGCGAAGCCGACGAAGCAATCCAGATCCGTGCAAGAAGCTGGATTGCTTCGCTTCGCTCGCAATGACGGCGGAAGCTTTGGTGCTAACTTGCCAAGGCCGCATCACTCCGCTTTAGCCCAATGAACTGCAGCTCGGCGAAGATCCCGACCGCGGTCGCCTGCATCAGCACGAAGGCAATGCCGAGCGCGTTCGGCGTCACTGCGCCGCTGAGCAGCAGGGCGACGCTCGCCAGCGTCCATAGTGCGTTCCCGCCGATCACGATCAGCACCAGTGCACGTGGCAGCACGCTGCGGGTACCGAGCCAGCCGACCAGGGCGGCGTAGCCGATCAGGAACAGTCCGGTCTCCAGCAGCAGCGGCTGCGGCAGGGCGAGCAGGCGCGAGAGCGTGCCGGCCGCCAAGCTCAGCAGCAACGCCATCGCGCCGCTGACGACAGCGTCGGCCTGCAGAGCGCGGCGGAGCAGCGTGGACGGGTGGGTCATAGAGGATTGGATCATGGAACATCTCCTTCGGTTGCAGCGATGCCCCGAAGGATGCCGCGATGCGCAACGCAATTCGATTACCTGGCAGGTCAGAAACGCTTTACCTCGGAGGTCATGGATGCTGTGCGGTGTGCGTGCTAGCTTTCGCGCATGAACACCAACGTGTCTTCGATCAATGCCGCCGCCGGGGCGCAGCCGGTCCGGATCGGCGATTACTTGCGGCAGTGGCGGCAGCGCCGCCGGCTCAGCCAGCTCGATCTCGCGCTCGATGCGGAAATCTCGGCGCGGCATTTATCGTTCGTCGAGACGGGACGTGCCTCGCCGTCGCGCGAGATGGTGCTGCGGCTCGCCGAGCGGCTCGACGTTCCGCTCCGTGAGCGCAACGTGCTGCTCGTCGCGGCGGGCTTCGCACCAGCGTTCCCGCAGCGCTCGCTGGATGACCCGGCGCTCGCCTCGGTGCGGGCTGCGGTCGATCAGGTGCTTGCCGCGCACGAGCCGAACCCGGCGCTGGCGGTCGATCGGCACTGGAACCTGGTGTCGGCCAACCGCATGGTTGCGCCGATGCTCGACGGCGTTGCGCCGCATCTGCTTGCGCCGCCGCTCAACGTGTTGCGGCTGTCGTTTCATCCCGAAGGTTTGGCGGCACGCACCGCCAATCTGGGCGAGTGGTGCGCGCATCTGCTGGAGCGACTGCACCGGCAGCGCGAGACCAGCGCCGATCCGAACCTGATCGCGCTGTACGAAGAACTGAAGACCTATCCGGTGCCGGCGCGCGCCGCGCCGATCGCAGCGGATGCGGTCGCGGTGCCGTTTCGCCTGCAGCTCGGCGACGAGGTGCTGAGCTTCATCTCCACCACCATGGTGTTCGGCACGCCGATCGACGTCACCCTGTCGGAAATCGCGATCGAGACATTCTTTCCGGCCGATGCGATCACGGGGACGCGATTGCGCGAACTGGCTGCGCGGCTCTGATCCGCCTTGTCCGGCGTTGCCTGCGCCCCATCTGTGTGGGACTGTGCCGGCAACGACAACGAGGAGACGCCGATGAGCACGCTGAAGCCGCTAACGATCGACGTGGTGTCCGATGTGGTCTGCCCCTGGTGCTACATCGGCAAGAAGCGGATCGAGCAGGCGATCGCGCTGGCGCCGGAGGTGCCGGTCGAGCTGATCTACCGGCCGTTCTTCCTCAATCCCTGGGTGCCGCGCGAGGGCATCAGCCGCGACGAGTATCTGACCAAGAAGTTCGGATCACCGGAGCGCTACAAGGAAATCGCCGGCCGCATCGCCGAGACCGCCGCGCAAGAGGGCCTGGAATATCACCCCGAGCGCGTGCAGCGGCAGCCGAACACGATCGATTGTCATCGCCTGATTCATTGGGCGAGCGCGGTCGGCCACGGGCCGGCAATGAAGCAGCGGCTGATGGAATTGTACTTCCGCGACGGTGGTGATCTCACCGATCCTGAGGTGTTGGTGCAGGCGGCGGCCGAATGCGGCCTCGATGCCGCCGACATCCGCGCCCGGCTCGCCACCGATCAGGACGTCGAGGAAGTCTCGGCGCAGGCGCAGGAAGCCGCCGACAAGGGAATCTCCGGTGTGCCGACCTACGTGTTCATGCACCAATACGCGGTGTCCGGCGCGCAGGAAGCGGCGCTGATCGCCCGTGCTATCCGTAAGCTGTCGGCGGAGCTGAATGCCGAGGCGGCGGAATAATCAGCGCTTCAACAGCCGCTTGGCGAAGTGCCGCAGCCGGTCGCGCGCCGACAGCGCAGCAACGATCGGCGCGAACAGCGGATCGCGTTTGCGCAGCGGCAACACCAGGTCGCCGACCGCGAACCGGCCGCGCCAGATCGGATCGATCATCGGATGCTGGGCGCTGGCGGTGGAGTCGGCAAAGCGGATGTCCGGATCGGCGCAGAGATGCCGGGTCAGCGCCAGTGTCAGCAGCACGCCGGGCGAACAGCGGGCGAAGCTCTCGTCGATGCCGAGCTTGAAGAAGTAGGCGCGATCGGCGTGGCGCAGCACGACGCCAGCCGCGACCGGTGTTGCACCCGCAGACAGGGTAATCACCTCGCATTGGCCGCGCGAGGCCAGCGCGGTCGCGGCGCTGCGCAGCCGGGCCGCAAGCTCCGGCTGCCGCTTCAGCGAGCTGCCGCGGCGGCCTTTCCAGCCGCTGTCTTCCAGCGCCAGAAAGATGTCGAACGCCCGCGCTGCCTCGTCGGCAGTTTTGGCCACGGTAAAGCGTACTTCGCCGTGCTCGCCGAGACGACGCTCGAGACGGCGCAGGTTCTTCAGTTTCTTCGTATCGAGATCCTGGCGCAGCAGGGCTTCGCCGTCGCGGCTGGCGTCGAGGCCGGCGCGGGTCCAGCCGTTGATCAGGCGCGGGCTGAGCCCTTCGGTGGCGAGCACACGCGTGAACGCCGCCATCGCTTCGCCTTCGCGGGCGACGTCGCGTAGCACCAGGGCGCGGGCGCCGGTAGCGCGGGCCTGCGCCATCATCTTAGCGGCGGCGTCATCGGCTGCATCGCGGTCCAGCAGCGGCGTATCGAGCGAGCGGAACGGATCGGCTGACACCAGCGCCGGCAGCGGCAGACGGAACGCACGCCAGCATGAGATCACCGGCAGGACGCCGATCAGCCGGCCGGCGGAGTCCTGCGCGGTCAGTGCGCGCGGGACCGCGTCGTCACCGTTCGCTGCGATCACCCACTCCGGCAGGTAGTAGCCGTTCGGCTCGATCACCCGGGTTGCCAGATCGCACCAGGCTGCCTTGTCGATCGCGGCGACCTCGGGCAGCGCGCCGGGAGCGGCGGTCGTTGGCGCGACGGCGCGGCGATGCACGAACGGCGTAGTGGGGAACGTCTCGGCCAAAGCTCTCGGTCCTGAATTGTCGAAGCGCGCCCGAAGCAAGCCCCGGCGCGACGGCCAGGAGACTAACCGCCGACTCCCAACATCACCTTGGTTCCACGAGGCAATTTGCCGACAATGTTAACCGCAGCTTTCCTCGCACGCCGCCTTTCGGCGTCGATTTGCCACGTCGCCTGAACCCGCTGTTGCCGGGCGGCGACCAAGAGCGGTCATTGGTCGGCAAGGAGACGCCATGCGACGCGCGATGCTGAGGGCCGCAGCGACCGCCGCCAGCCTGCTGTGCGGAGTGGCCGCTGCGGCTGCGGAAAGCCGGGTCGCGCTGGTGATCGGGCAATCGGCCTATCGGGCGGTGCCGGCGCTGCCCAATCCAGTGAACGACGCCAAGGCGATCGCCGCCCTCCTCGGCGAGGCCGGCTTCGAAGTGACCGAGGCGTCCGATCTCGGCCAGACCGAGCTTCGCGCCAAGGTCGGCGACTTCGCCGCCACGGTCGCGGCGAAAGGGCCGGAGACCGTTGCGCTGGTGTTCTATGCCGGTCACGGCATCCAGGTGGACGGCGAGAACTATCTGATCCCGGTCGACGTCGATCCGAAGCGCGAGGCCGACATTCCGCTGCAGGCGGTGCGGCTCGACGACGTGCTCAACACGCTTGGCTCGGTGCCGAGCAAGAGTCGGATCATCATGCTCGATGCCTGCCGCAACAATCCGTTTCCGAATATCAACAAGACCACGGGGCAGGGGCTGGCGCTGGTCGATACCAAGTCCGGCGCGCCCGGCACGCTATTGTCGTACTCGACCTCGCCCGGCGCCGAAGCCGAGGATGGGGGCGGCGCCAACAGCCCTTACACCACTGCGCTGCTCAAAGCGGGGCGCGAGAACGGCCTGAAGATCGAAGACACCCTCAAGCGGGTGCGGCTCGCGGTGCATCAGGCCACCGAAGGCCGCCAGACGCCGTGGGAGAGCTCGTCGCTGGTCGACGACTTCCAGTTCTTCGCCGCATCCGCCGCCGCGCCGACCGACATCGCGGCGCCGAAACCGCGCACGGTCGAGGAGTGGCGCGCCTCCTTGAAGGGCAAGCCGGTGGAGCAGGCAAACACGTTGATCGTGTCCGACGGTTCGGCCGACGCCTATGAAGCGTTTGTCGGACTCTACGCCGAGCCGCCGTTTGCGCCGGAGGCCAAGCGCTGGCTCGACCGCCATCGCCGGATGAAGGCGTGGAGCCGGGCGGTGCTCGTCAATACCGGTTCGGCCTATGCGGCGTTCCTGACCGAATATCCGGACAGCGACCTTACCGCGACCGCGCGCAAGCTCGCCGAGCGGCTGCGCAATCGCCCCGACAACGCGGTGGTGGTGCCGGCCGCGCTCGCGACGCCGGTGGTTGCCGCCGCGGCGCCGACCTGTCCGTGCGGGCCGGGCGCGCCGGCGCTGCAGCAGAAGGCTGAGCCCAAGAAGACCGATGTGAAGAAAACCAAGAGCCGGGCCGAGCGCGATGATCCGCCCAAACGCGGCGGCAAGGCCTCGCGGACGAGGGTCTATGTCGAGGACGAAGACGACGTCGTGGTGCGGCGGCCGCCGGTTTACGATCCGCCGCCGGGGCCGGTGATCCAATTCGGCGGCGGTTTCCGCGGCGGCTACGGCGGTCCGTATCGCGGCGGCGGCCAGACCGGACCGAGCCGCGGCCGCTATTGAACGCGGCATCTGGACGGCTGTCGGGCCGGCGCCTGTGAAGCCGCCGCCCGGCTTGCTTACAGCATCGCAAACGCGCTCGACACCATCGCGACCGGCTTGCCGTCGGAGGCGCCGAGCAGCGTGACCCGTCCAAAGCTCATGGTGCGGCCGAGCCGGACCAGGCGGGCGTCGGCGATCACGTCGGTCGAGGCGACGGCTTTGAGAAAATGGGTGGTCTGATCGACCGTGGTCATCGGCCGGAAGCCGCGGTTGCCGGCGCAGACCGCGAACACCATCGCGGTGTCGGCCAGCGCCATCAGGGCCTGGCCGCAGACCACGCCGCCGCTGCGGCACAGCCGCTCGGAGAACGCCATCCGCAAAGTCGCGCCGGGCTGCCAGTCGGCCGGGCCGCCCGACGGCGGATCGAGCTCGAGGGCTTCGATCGACAGGCCAAGGTCCAGCACCCAGGGCGCGAACGCCTCCTGCAGCATCTGCCGCGCCTCCTGAAGGCCGAACTCCACCGCCTGCTGCTCTGCCATGCGTCTCTCCCTGACTCGTTGATTATCCGCATGTTTCGCGGCGTTTCGCAGCATCCCATCCGATTCGGGACGGCTTGAAAACGACACGGTCGATCCCTTAAGTTCGGCGGCATCCGAAAGGGGACACGATGGTCAGACGAGTTGCGTTGGTGGTCGGCCTGGTGGTGACGGCGATCGTGCTGAACGGTTGCACCAAATGCGGTCCGATCTGGGAAGATTGGCAATCGCCGAAATCCTGCCGGTCGGATCATCTGTAGCGCTGCGGCCGGCACGGCTCGCGCGAGAGGGAGTTTGCGATGAAGATTCTGCACGGCGTTGCCGTCCTGGCCCTGCTGACGGGGCCGGCTTTGGCCCAGGGCGAGGGCCCGCACGTCAATCTGGTGCCGGAGATCGAGCACAAGTCCCCGGAAGAGAAGGCCCAGGACGCGGTCCGGCAGAAGGCCTACCAGGAATCGCTGCGTAAGATTCCGGATGCGCAGGCGCCGAACGATCCGTGGGGCGGCGTCCGCGGTGCCGAGGCGACCCAGCCCAAGGCCAAGCGCAAGACCCACCAGAGCAATTAAGCTCGTCTAACGGCCACTGCTGCGGCGATAGGCAGGTGGTCAAAACGGCACAGATTTTTTCTGCGATTTGAGGATGATGCGCGGACGGAACCCCGGCGTACGCAACTCGTTGCGCGGCCGGATCCGACTCACTCATTCGTTTTCGTTCGCAGGATATCACGTGACGTCGCGCGAGGTGCCGTTCGATCCAAAGGTCTTTCTTCGCAGTGCAGGTACGGGACGCGCCGTTCTGCAATTTCGCGCCGGCCAGACCATTTTCACGCAAGACGAAGCCGCCGATTGCGTGATGTACATCCAGCAAGGCCGCATCAAGCTGTCGGTGATGTCGGAGCAGGGCAAGGGCGCGGTGGTCGCCATCCTGCAGCCCGGACAATTCTTCGGCGAAAGCGGTCTGCTCGATCATCGCCGCCGTGCGACCGCGATTGCGCTGGAAGACTGTACCCTCACCAGCATCACCAACGCGTCGATGATGGCGACGCTGCAGCGTGAGCCGGCGATGTGCGAGCTGTTCACCCGGCACCTGGTGGCGCGCAATTCACGGGTCGAAGACGACCTGATCGATCAGCTGTTCAACAACAGCGAGAAGCGCCTGGCGCGGCTGCTGCTGCTGCTTGCGGACCCGGCCGAGGCGTCGCGGCCGGTGCCGATCGAGATCAGCCAGGAGACGCTGGCGGAGATGATCGGGACGACCCGGTCGCGCGTCAGCTTCTTCATGAACAAGTTTCGCAAGGCCGGCTTCATCGACTACAACGGCCGGATCGAGGTGCACCCCACCTTGCGCAATGCGGTGCTGCCGGACCGGCCGCGCGCGGTCGAGCCCGCCCGAAAGCCCGAATAGCCACAGCAATTGATCGATGGAGTGCAGCGGACCTCGTCCGTCTGTGCCCGGCGGCGCTATCGCGGGCGCCGGCTATTTCTTCTTGTCGCCGAGCAGGCTGCCGGTGCGGCGGTCGACGAAATGCATCTGCGCGCACGCCGGGCAATGCACCAGCTCGAACGTGGTCTGTGCCGAGCTTCCGGGGTCGTCCTGTAGCCAAGCCTGGACCTTCATCCCGGTCCGGGGACACTGATAAAGCACATGCGACATTGGAAGGCCGGTTCCGCCTTTAGTTCTAGGAGAACGACTTGCCGGGTGCGGCCGTCCATGCGCTTGATCTAGATCAATTAGCGTACGATTTTACCGTTAAATTGCGACTGAATCGCATGCAAGCTTAATCCGGTTAATACTGCCGGTAATCGATGCGGGCGTTCACAACCGAATCGTCAAGCCGCTGATCCTGAACGCAAAAGGCCGCCGGCGTTGGACACTGGCGGCCTGTGCTGGTTTGCTCAACCCTCGCGCGATTACTTGCGGGCGCAGCTCACCTCGATGCGCACCGAACTGGCGCCGCAGCGCGCGGTCATGATGCCGTTCTCGATCGTGATGTTGTCGCTGAACCGTGCCGAGCCGTTGCCGACGCACAGCGCCGAGACCAGCGCCTCGTCGGCACCGCAGGCGGTGGGGCAGCCGTTGGCCGGGCAGCTGGTCGAGGTCAGGGTGCGGACGCTGGAGATCGAGGCGCCGTCCTTGCCGGCAGGGCCGGCCGGTCCCGCCGGGCCGGCGGGGCCTTGCGGACCGGCTTCGCCTTGCGGTCCGCGCGAGCCTTCGCCGCAGCCCGCCAGGGCGATCGCCGCGCCCGTCAGCGCGATCAGCGTGCCGATCCGAAATCTGTCCATGGCCTGCCGGCGCATTCCTGTCTCCTTGTCGGTAAGAGCCGGTGCCGAAGCTGCACGCGGCGGTGACGAGCCTGATTGATGCAAGGCGGCGCTGTCCGCGCACCCGCGGCGCGGAGCCTAAAGCATGTCGGGTTCCGAATGAAACGGAACCTGCGCGTCACTCGCAATGATCAGAGGGCGACGATAGGGAGGGGCGACCTGTTGGGCGCTGCGACGGGCCGAGCGCGGTCACTGACCCACAAAAACTGTACCCACAAAAAAACAAGGAGCCCCGAACGAGGCCGTGTTCGGGGCTCCGGTCACGGTCGAAACTCCCCACCTCTAGAAAGCTCGGCAATGACGGCGGCAGGCTAGCGGCGGCCGCTCGGCATTGCCTATGCGTAAAATCAAATACCGTCGGCGTTACGAACCGCCATGCCCCTGGTGGGCATGATGCTGGGTGAGCTGCGCGATCAATTGCTTCAGCACCCGGCGGCGGTCTTCGTCGGTCGTCTCCGACAGCAGTCGGCGATACAATTTCAGGTTTTCGTCGCGGAGAAATTTGTCCAAGACGCTCTCCTGTTCGTTTGCTCCCATAGGACGCGGCGGCCATCGCAACGCGCGCGCCCGTCGGTCACGTCTCCTGTCGAAGCGGATGGCACCCTCAGGCTAGTACGAGCGAAAATGCCTGTCGATCCGAAATGCTGTCCGCCAGTTCCAGGGGGCGCGGCCAGTGCTGTCAGGAAAACCCTGATCTGCCGATACCGCCGCTGCGGCCGATTGCCCTCAGCCGAAGGAATGGATGGTAGAGCGGGGCGGCTGCGGTAAAGCTGGCGCGCGGTCATTGCACGGGACGATGGAAGATGAGTTTTTGGTACGTGGTCGACGCCGTCGCGGTCGGAATCATCCTGCCCTGGATCGTCGCGACCTATCGGCTGCTCGAAGCCTTCAAGCGCGGCACCGGCGCGGGCCTGACCAAATGGGCGATCTACGCCGTGGTCTGCGTGCCGGCGATGCTGCTGGTGATGTGGGGCATCCAGAACCTGCGCTGAGCCGGCCGGCGCAGCGCTCACAGCCGCTCAGTGCCGCCGCCATACACCGCCGCCGCGGCGCCGCCATTGCGGATCCGCCGTGCCTCGGTCATCGCCCGCTGCACGCCGAGATCGGCGGAGTCGCTGGAGAAGGTGATCAGCCGGTTGCAGTTCGGGCACTGGGTCTGAAACCCCTCCCGCATGTTCTTGATCTTCTCCCGGAACGGCACGCGGCAGCGGCTGCACAGCACCCGCACTTTGTCCGGGATCTTCGGAGTGGCAAGAAGGCTATCCATCCTTTCAGTTGTGGCGAAGCCGGGTTGAGAAAGGGTGAAGGCGCGGCACGGGACGGCGGTTCGTCCGGCGGGACGCGAGCTGATTTGAGTAGGAAGCTCGACCAAGCTGCAAGCGCGAGCTAATCGCTTGCTGATGCTATTCGGTCGGCAGAAATGCGACTTGCTGCGTAGCAGGTGGCCGTCCCGACCTGGTTAGTTTCGCAGCTCTATAGCTTGGCGTTTCTGTTCGATGCCTTTGCGGCCGCCGGCTTGGCTCTGTTGGCTAATCGGCCCTGGGTCGCCTCCGACCGCACGTCGTCAGGACTGGGCGGATGCATTCCAGCCCGAGCGGCCGCCCGAATTCCGAAATTGTGCTGCTGGCCGTCGGGAAGGCTCCGGACTTCGGTGCTGTCCTAATTAGGACACGTGCAAAGGGAACTTAGGACAGTCAGACCTGCGGCCAGAGCGCTGCAATAAACCGGCAGGCGTTTTCAATATCGTTCATTCGACGAGTGTTCGCGTCCGGTGCGGCGAACAGTTCGCCGTGTTGAACGTCGATCGACATGCACAATCGGTTCGCTACTTGGCGATCAGATGAAATGTTCTGTTCTATGTGAAGCCGTGCAAGCGTTGCCACATATAGGCCCATCTCCCGCCGTTTGCTTCTAGCGGCATCGCTGTCCGCATCATCCTGCGTCATTCGAAGGACGGCGGCTCCAATCAGATTGGTCCCTCTGGACGATCCGTAAACCAGAAGATCGGCGCGCACCGAGACCTCGACACCACCAAGCGTAAGACGATTTTGGTCTGCGGGTGCCGGGACAAATTCATATGGCGCAAGCTGGTTGCGCATCCTCTGAACCGCGTTCAGAACCTCGATAGACTGCCGAGCATCGTCTTGGCGGAGGGCGGATTCGGATGGGTCTGACATCCGTTGCGTAAACATTTGCTCTGCTACGACAAGCGGATTCACGTCGCGCCGCAAATCTGTTAAAAAGGCGCATATTGGTCCGCGGGCGTCACGGTAGCGGATTATCGGAGGGATTTGAGGGGCTTTGGCCCTGCGAACGATCCCGATCCGGGCCGTCTCAGAAGAGACCATGTAGAGGGCCAAATCGTTCACTGAAATCCTGGGTGTGGCCCGCACAGGTGTCGGAGGTCTCGCCATGGACGATATCCTTGCATCCGCGAATCTAGGGAATGGCAAGAGTATCCATGTCGCCACGCTTGCACGTCAAACGATAGTTGATGCAGGGGCGGACCACTTAGGGTTTAGTGGATATTTCGTCTTTGAAGCTGACGACACCGTTGAGAAGAAGGGCATCCAAGTACTGGGCAAGGCCAGCTCGTTTGAGGCGGCCTTGCGGTTGATTGACATCTGGAACCTGAGAGCGGCGTGACTACGCCCGACCTCCCTCAATTACCGTAAAATTGCGCTTCACCCGCACCGGCCGGTTCGGCTCCAGCGCCAACGTGGCGTCCAACAGGTCGCCGATAGCCCAGACGCGATCGGCGACGCCGATGGCGACGGCGGGCGTGGTCCGCAGGGCCTCGTGGACGCGGCACAGGAAGGCGGACCGAGCGCTAGTTCTTTGAAGCCGCCGAAGACACCCCCGATTCCGTCTGGAAAGGTTAATTTGATGGCAGGAGAGCGAGAACTTACAACGGGGTTGCTGGCGAAGGATGCGAGTTTTCGGCTGATCGTGAGCGGCAATATCGGGGTGAAGGAAATCGAGCGCCTGATTAAAAAGCTAGAACTCGACAAAGAAATCCTGGCCGATGATGATGGCACCCGACCGGACGATGAGGATCGCAACCCTTACGAATGAAAAAGGCCGCCAACTGAGGCAGCCTTACTTTTTCTGAAAAATGACTTTTGCTACCAGCATAACGATAACCAGCAGCGCGGCGATTATCGTCCCAATGGCTAGAGACCAAGCGCCTGAAATCAAAGAAAAAACAAACACCAAAAAGAATGAGTTTAGAACCGCGCTCACTAGCCTGTTGCCGGAGAGAAAGGCAAACACGCCTACCATCAGGAAGGCCACGACAGTGGCCGCAAAGAAGCTCGCCACCAACTCCGACATTTTTCGCTCAAAACGAAATTAGGACACCAAACAATCCAACTTAGGACACTCGGGGTCAAATACGGACAGTACCCGGACTTCAACAAGAACATATTGCGAACGGAGAACAAATAGGGTACGTTGATTTTGCCGGCTGAACCCGGCGCCTGTTTGTCCAGTTGGCGAATCCGTCCATAAGGAGCACGTTGATGGCTGCCCCCACCGCATTGCGTATCGTCGAAGGTTCTTCCATGGACAAATCCAAGGCGCTCTCCGCCGCGCTGTCCCAGATCGAACGTCAGTTCGGTAAGGGCTCGGTGATGAAGCTCGGCAAGAACGACCGCGCGATGGAAATCGAGACGATTTCCTCCGGGTCGCTCGGGCTCGACATCGCGCTCGGCGTCGGCGGCCTGCCGAAGGGCCGGATCGTCGAAATCTACGGCCCGGAATCGTCGGGCAAGACCACGCTGGCGCTGCATTGCGTCGCCGAGGCCCAGAAGAAGGGCGGTATCTGCGCTTTCATCGACGCCGAACACGCGCTCGACCCGGTCTATGCCCGCAAGCTCGGCGTCAATGTCGACGACCTGCTGATCTCGCAGCCCGACCATGGCGAGCAGGCGCTGGAAATCGCCGACACGCTGGTGCGCTCCGGCGCGATCGACGTGCTGATCGTCGACTCGGTGGCGGCGCTGGTGCCGCGCGCCGAACTCGAAGGCGAAATGGGCGACGCGCTGCCCGGCCTGCAGGCCCGCCTGATGAGCCAGGCGCTGCGCAAGCTGACCGCGTCGATCAACAAGTCCAACACCATGGTGATCTTCATCAACCAGATCCGGATGAAGATCGGCGTGATGTACGGCTCGCCGGAAACCACCACCGGCGGCAACGCGCTGAAGTTCTACGCCTCGGTCCGCCTCGACATCCGCCGCATCGGCGCGATCAAGGAGCGCGACGAGGTGATCGGCAACCAGACCCGCGTCAAGGTGGTGAAGAACAAGCTGGCGCCGCCGTTCAAGCAGGTCGAATTCGACATCATGTACGGCGAGGGCGTCTCCAAGATGGGCGAGATCCTCGACCTCGGCGTCAAGGCCGGCATCGTCGAGAAGTCCGGCGCCTGGTTCTCCTATGACAGCCAGCGGCTCGGCCAGGGACGTGAGAACGCGAAGTCGTTCCTGCGCTCCAACCCCGACATGACCGCCAAGATCGAAGCGGCGATCCGCCAGAACTCCGGCCTGATCGCCGAACAGATCCTCGCCGGCTCGCCCGAGCGCGACGCCGACGGCGAAGAGCCGATCGAGGAGTGAGATACGCTCGCGGCCGGCTGACGCCTGTCGCATGATTTCAGGTCGGCGAGCGGTATGCCGGCCTGGAGCCTATCTTTCTTGAAGCCAACGTTTTTTAAGACGGCGAGTGTTGCGGCCCCCTGTTGCCGGGGATCCCGCGGCGCTCGCCGCATTCGTTTGGGAGGCGGCTCGATTGCTGCACGGGACTGCAGATGCTGTGCTGAAGCGCCGCTCTCACACATCCGTCATGCGCGGCCCTGAACCGCCTGCGCGGCCGTAGCCGCTCGGCGCGCTCAACCGCGGTAGTTGCGAAGAGGATGGATCGCCGGGTCGAGCCCGGCGATGGCGTTGTGCTTCGTGGCCGAGGCTGCCGGCCTCTCAATGCGGCGAGCCAGCGGCGGCAGCTACTCTGCAGCCCGCGCGTAGTCCGCCGCCAGGGCGTAGTCTTCGACCGGCGGGCACGAGCAGATCAGGTTGCGGTCGCCATAGACGTTGTCGACGCGGCCGACCGGACTCCAGTATTTGTCGGTGCGCGAGTTCGGGGCCGGGAAACAGCCTTCGGTGCGCGGATAGGGCCGGGTCCATTCCGCGCTGGTGACGTCGTGCGCGGTGTGCGGCGCGTGGCGCAGCGGCGACTGTTCGATCTTGTAGCGGCCGTCCTCGACCTGCGCGATCTCGCGGCGGATCGCGATCATGGCGTCGCAGAACCGGTCGATCTCGGCCTTCGATTCCGACTCGGTCGGCTCGATCATCAGCGTGCCCGGCACCGGGAAGCTCATGGTCGGGGCGTGGAAGCCGTAGTCGATCAGCCGCTTGGCGATGTCGTCGACGGTGACGCCGGTGGTGGTCTTCAGCGCACGCGGATCGACGATGCACTCGTGCGCGACCCGGCCGCGGGCGTTGCGATACAACACCGGGAAATGCGGCTGCAGCCTTGCTGCGATGTAGTTGGCATTGAGGATCGCGATCTCGGTGGCCCGCTTCAAGCCGGCCGCCCCCATCATCAGGATGTAGATGTAGGAGATCGTCAGAATCGACGCCGAGCCCCACGGCGCCGCCGACACCGTGCCGCCGCCATGCAGGCCGCCGTTCAGCGGTTCGCCTTCGGCCGGATGGCCCGGCAGGAACGGCGCCAGATGCGCGCGCACGCCGATCGGACCCATGCCCGGGCCACCGCCGCCATGCGGGATGCAGAAAGTCTTGTGCAGATTGAGGTGGCTGACGTCGGCGCCGTAATCGCCGGGGCGGGCGAGGCCGACCTGGGCATTGAGATTGGCGCCGTCGAGATAGACCTGACCGCCATGGCCGTGGACGATGTCGCAGATGTCGCGGATGTGCTCTTCGAACACGCCGTGGGTCGACGGATAGGTGATCATCACCGCCGCGAGGTTCGCCGAATGCGCCTCGGCCTTGGCGCGCAGATCGTCGACATCGACGTCGCCATGGGCGTCGCAGCCGACCACCACCACGTCCATGCCGGCCATCGCGGCGGAGGCCGGGTTGGTGCCGTGCGCCGACGACGGGATCAGGCAGACTTTGCGGTGCGGCTCGCCGCGCGACAGATGATAGCCGCGGATCGCCAGCAGGCCGGCATATTCGCCCTGCGCGCCGGAATTCGGCTGCAGCGACACCGCATCATAGCCGGTGATCTCGGCGAGCCAGGTTTCCAGCCTGGCGAACAGCACGTGATAACCGGCGGCCTGCGCCTTCGGCACGAACGGATGCAGGCTGCCGAACTCGGGCCAAGTCAGCGGCATCATTTCCGTGGTGGCGTTCAGCTTCATGGTGCAGGAGCCGAGCGGAATCATTGCTCGGTCGAGCGCCAGATCGCGGTCGGACAGCTTGCGCATATAGCGCAGCAGTTCGGTTTCCGAACGATAGTCCTGGAACGCCGGCTGGGTCAGGTAATCGCTGGTCCGCTTCAGCGCCGCCGGCAGCGCGGTGCCGATCGCGTCGCCGGCGTCGCGTTCCACAGTGGCGTAGTCGAGCGATCCACCGAAGGCGCGCCACAGCGCTTCGACGGTCGCCGGCGTGGTGGTCTCGTCCAGCGAAATGCCGAGCGAAGACGCATTGATCCGCAGGTTGATCTTCTCGGCTTCCGCGCGCGCCACGATGGCGTCGCGGCGATCGCCGACTTCGATCGTCAGAGTATCGAAGTAGTTGCCGTGGGTCGGCATCAGGCCGAGCTGCTGCAGGCCGGCCGCCAGCACGGCCGTGCGCCGGTGGACGCGGCGCGCGATCGCGGCGAGGCCGTCGGGGCCGTGATACACCGCGTACATCGCATTGATCACCGCCAGCAGCACCTGCGCGGTGCAGATGTTGGAGGTCGCCTTTTCGCGGCGGATGTGCTGCTCGCGGGTCTGCAGCGCCAACCGATAGGCCGGCTGGCCATGGCTGTCGATCGACAGCCCGACGATGCGGCCGGGCAGGCTGCGCTTGAGGCTGTCGCGCACCGCCATAAAGGCGGCGTGCGGCCCGCCATATCCCATCGGCACGCCGAAGCGCTGCGCCGAGCCGATCGCGATATCGGCGCCGAGTTCACCCGGCGGGGTGATCAGCGTCAGCGCAAGCAGGTCGGCGGAGACCACGGCCAGAGCGCCCTTCTTGCGTAGCGCCGCGATCACCGTGCGCGGATCGCTCAAACGCCCGGACGATCCGGGATATTGCAGCAACGCGCCGAACACGTCGGCGCCTTCCAGCTCGGTCTCCGGATTGCCGACGATGATGCGCCAGCCGAGCGGCTCGGCGCGGGTGCGGAGCACCGCGATGGTCTGCGGATGGGTATCGGCATCGACGAAGAATGCCTTGGCGTTCTTGGCCGCGGCGCGCTCGGCCAGCGCCATCGCTTCCGCCGCCGCGGTGCCTTCGTCGAGCAGCGACGCGTTGGCGACGTCGAGCCCGGTGAGGTCGCAGATCATGGTCTGGAAGTTGAACAGCGCTTCCAGCCGGCCCTGGCTGATCTCGGGCTGATACGGCGTATAGGCCGTGTACCAAGCCGGATTTTCCAGAATATTGCGCTGGATCACGGTCGGCAGGATCGTGCCGTAATAGCCTTGACCGATCAGCGAGGTGAAGACTTGGTTCTGCGCGGCGAGTTCGCTCATATGCGCCAGCGCTTCACTCTCGGTGAGCGGCGCGCCGAGCTTCAGCGGCTCGCGATGCCGGATCGCATAAGGCAGCGTCTCAGCGACGAGTTGCTCCAGGCTGCCGGCGCCGGCGGTCGCCAGCATCGCTGCGATGTCCTGCGGCGAGGGCCCGATATGCCGACGCACGAAGTCGTTGGCGGCGTCGATCGGTCGGCGATGCGGCATGCTCTGGTCCTCGTCAAATGCAACGGCCCGCAAAGGCAGGTTGCTCGGAAATCTCAGGCGTCTAAATCTCAGCGTCGTCGTTGCGAGGAGCGAAGCGACGAAGCAATCCAGAGACACAGTGCGCTGGAATTGGATTGCTTCGTTTCGCTCGCAATGACGAACTCAGGCGAACGGACGTCCGTCAGGCCGTGTGGGCCTTGTAGGCCGCTTCGTCCATCAGGCCGTCGAGCTCGCTCTTGTCGGCGATCTTCAGCTTGAAGAACCACGCGGCGCCGCCGGCGTCGGAATTCACCAGGCCGGGCTCGGTGCCGAGCGTCTCGTTGACTTCGAGTACTTCGCCGGTGATCGGCGCGTAGACATCGGACGCCGCCTTCACCGACTCGACCACCGCGGCGGCTTCAGCCTTCTTCACGGCGCGGCCGACTTTCGGCAGCTCGACAAACACCACGTCGCCGAGCTGTTCCTGGGCGTAGTCGGTGATGCCGATCGTGGCGACGTCGCCCTCGATCTTCAGCCATTCATGATCGGGGGTGTAGAGCGTGGTCATGACAAGTCCTCAGCGCTTGTAGGTATTCGGAACGAACGGCATGGCCGCGACGCGCAGCGGCAGACGCTGGCCGCGCACTTCGGCGAAAACGACGGTGTCGCGCACAGCCAGCGCGGCCGGCAGATAGCCCATCGCCACCGGCGCATTCAGGCTCGGCCCGAAGCCGCCGGAGGTGACGGTGCCGACCGGCTCGGTCGAATCGGCGCTGGCGAACAGCGGTGCATTCTCGCGCACCGGGGCGCGGCCCTCGGGCCGCAGTCCAACGCGCAGCCGCGCGGTGCTGCCATCGAGCTGGCTGAGAATCGCCGAGGCGCCGGGGAAGCCGCCAGAACGGGCGCCGCCGCTGCGGCGGCTCTTCTGGATCGACCAGCTCAGCGCAGCTTCGACCGGCGTGGTGGTGGTGTCGATGTCGTGACCGTACAGGCAGAGGCCCGCTTCCAGCCGCAGGCTGTCGCGCGCGCCAAGGCCGATCGGCAGCACGTCGGGGTTGTCGAGCAGCGCGGTCGCAAGCCGTTCGGCGCCGTCCGCCGGCACCGAAATCTCGAAGCCGTCTTCGCCGGTGTAGCCGGAGCGCGAGACGATGCAGGCAAGGCCGTCGAGGCTGAGCTCGGCGACATCCATGAACTTCATCGTGGTGACGTCTGCACAGAATTTCGCCAGCGCGGCTTCGGCCTTCGGGCCCTGCAGCGCGATCAGCGCGCGATCGGTGAGGGCGGTGATATCGCAGGCATCCGACAGATGCGCGCGCAGGTGCGCCTCGTCCTCGGCCTTGCAGGCGGCGTTGACCACCAGAAACAGCCGGTTGCCGAGATTGGTGACCATCAGGTCGTCGAGAATCCCGCCGGATTCATTGGTGAACTGCGCGTAGCGCTGGCGGCCGGGCGGCAGCGCCACGATGTCCTGCGGGATCAGCGCTTCGAGCGCGCGGGCGGCGTCTTCGAGCTTGCCAGACTTTGCCCGCAGCTCGATCTGGCCCATATGCGAAACGTCGAAAAGCCCTGCGGCACTGCGGGTGTGCAGATGTTCTTTCAGCACGCCAAGCGGGTATTGCACCGGCATGTCGTAGCCGGCGAAGGGCACCATCTTGCCGCCGCGGGCCAGATGCAGCGCGTAGAGCGGCGTGCGTTTCAAGGATTGGGTGTCGTCACCCGCCAGCATATCCAGGCTCCCAAGGTTCCCGAGACCGATTTCTCGTCACCGTTCGAGCCCCATCTGTCGCTGTGCCTGAGAGCATTATCCCGTCGGCGGACCCGTCCCGGGATCGCCCGGCAGGGTCTCTTTCCAGATGTCAGTCGGCCGCGCGGTCCGTTTGCCTGAGAGTTTCCGGGGCGGTTGCTCCTTCGGCGCCGGCCCCCTTCACTGAAGGATTGGGACCGATCTCTCCCGACGCGACTTAGTCTTAGGTAGGTAGGACACAAACACGGCTTCAACAAGGCTGTCAACGCGGCTCGGCGAGCTATCAACGGGTCTTCGTAAACGCCCGTGGAAGTGGGCCTCCCGGCTGGCAAACAACTGGATCTATGCCCACTTTCTAGACAGCGCGCGCCCCCGCGTCTAAAAGGCATGACACCGGAAGAGGTGGGTTCGGCGGGCGTTTCGCGGGCATTCCGGGTGATTGGACGAACATGAGCGGCGTTAACGAAATTCGGTCTACGTTTCTGAACTACTTCGCCAAGAACGGCCACGAGATCGTGTCGTCGTCGCCGCTGGTGCCGCGCAACGACCCGACCTTGATGTTCACCAATGCCGGCATGGTGCAGTTCAAGAACGTGTTCACCGGGCTGGAGAAGCGCTCCTATCAGCGCGCCACCACCTCGCAGAAATGCGTGCGCGCCGGCGGCAAGCACAACGACCTCGACAACGTCGGCTACACCGCCCGGCATCTCACCTTCTTCGAAATGCTCGGCAACTTCTCGTTCGGCGATTACTTCAAGGAACGCGCGATCGAGCTCGCCTGGAATCTGATCACCCGCGACTTCGGCCTGAAGAAGGACAAGTTGCTGGTCACCGTCTATCACACCGACGACGAGGCGGCCGGCTACTGGAAGAAGATCGCCGGCTTCTCCGACGACCGCATCATCCGCATCCCGACCAGCGACAATTTCTGGGCGATGGGCGACACCGGTCCATGCGGCCCGTGCTCGGAAATCTTCATCGATCGCGGCGAGCACATTTTCGGCGGCCCGCCCGGCTCGCCGGACGAGGATGGCGACCGATTCCTGGAATTCTGGAATCTGGTGTTCATGCAGTACGACCAGGTGACGAAGGACGAGCGCGTGGCGTTGCCGCGTCCGTCGATCGACACCGGCATGGGCCTGGAGCGGATGGCCTCCATCCTCCAGGGCGTCGACAGCGTGTTCGACACCGATCTGTTCCGCAGCCTGATCGACGCGACCTCGTCGGCGCTCGGCCGCGGCCCGACCGAGCAGGACGCCGCGTCGTTCCGCGTCATCGCCGATCACCTGCGCTCGTCGTCGTTCCTGATCGCCGACGGCGTGCTGCCGTCGAACGAAGGCCGCGGCTACGTGCTGCGCCGGATCATGCGCCGCGCGATGCGTCACGCGCAGCTGCTCGGTGCCAGCGAGCCGCTGATGTGGCGGCTGGTGTGGGCGCTGGTACGCGAGATGGGCCAGGCCTATCCGGAACTGGTGCGCGCCGAGGCGATGATCGAAGAGACGATGCGGTTGGAAGAGACCCGCTTCCGCAAGACGCTCGATCGCGGCCTTGCGATCCTCGACGAGAAAAGCGCCGGCCTGAAGAAGGGCGACATGTTCGACGGCGAGACCGCGTTTACGCTGTACGACACCTATGGCTTCCCGCTCGACCTCACGCAGGATGCGCTGCGCAACCGCGGCATCAATGTCGATATCGCCTCGTTCACCGACGCGATGGATCGGCAGCGCGCCAAAGCCCGCGCCTCGTGGGCGGGCTCGGGCGAAGCCGCGACCGAGGCGGTGTGGTTCTCGCTGCGTGAAAAGCTCGGCGCCACTGAGTTCCTCGGCTACGACACCGAGACGGCCGAAGGCGTGGTCACTGCGCTGGTCAAGGACGGCGCTGAAGTCGACGCGCTGAAGGCCGGCGAGAGCGGTGCGATCATCGTCAACCAGACGCCATTCTACGCCGAGTCCGGCGGTCAGGTCGGTGACACCGGCGTACTCACCGCCGATGGCGTGCGCTTCGTCGTCACCGATACGATGAAAAAGGCCGGTGATCTGTTCGTGCATCTCGGCACGGTCGAGCAGGGCAGCATCAAGCTCGGCGACGCGCTGGCGCTCGACGTCGATCACGCCAGGCGCTCGGCGATCCGCGCCAATCACTCGGCGACGCATCTGCTGCACGAGGCGCTGCGCCAGGTGCTCGGCGACCACATCGCGCAGAAGGGCTCGCTGGTCGCGCCCGACCGTCTGCGCTTCGACTTCGTGCATCAGAAGCCGATCACGCAGGACGAGCTGCGCAAGGTCGAGGACATCGCCAACGACATCGTGCTGGAGAACGACGAGGTCGTGACCCGGCTGATGGCGGTCGACGATGCCCGCGAAGCCGGCGCCCGCGCGCTGTTCGGCGAGAAGTACGGCGACGAAGTCCGCGTGGTCTCGATGGGCAAGGCGGCGCGCGATCACGGCTCCAACGTGTTCGGCTGGTCGGTCGAACTGTGCGGCGGCACCCACGTCAAGCGCACCGGTGATATCGGCCTGGTGTCGATCACCGCGGAAAGCGCGGTCGCGGCCGGCGTCCGCCGCATCGAGGCGCTGACCGGGCGCGCGGCGCGGCATAACGCCAATGCGGCGATCTCCACCGCGAAGCTTGCGGCTTCCGAACTGCGGACCACGCTGGACGACATGCCGGCGCGTATCACTGCACTGATGGACGAGCGCAAGAAGCTCGAGCGCGAACTCTCCGAGGCGCGCAAGAAACTGGCGATGGGCGGCAGCGCGTCCGGTGACGGTGCGGCTTCCGACGTTCGTGACATCGGCGGCATCAAGCTGATGGCGCGCGCGGTCGAAGGCATCGAGATCAAGGACCTCAAGGGCCTGGTCGATCAGGGCAAGAAGCAGATCGGCTCCGGCGTGATCGCGCTGGTGGCAACCAGCGAAGACGGCAAGGGCTCGATCGTGGTCGGCGTCACGCCCGACCTGGTATCGCGGTTCTCGGCGGTCGATCTGGTCCGCAAGGCGTCCGAAGTGCTCGGCGGCAAGGGCGGCGGCGGCAAGCCCGACATGGCGCAGGCCGGCGGTCCCGACGGCTCCAAGGCCGGCGCCGCACTGGAAGCGATCGCGGCCGCCATCGGCGGTTGACGTGGACCACGCATTGGCGTGGCAGGTCGAACAGGCCTGCCACAACGCGTGGCCGTCGTTGCGGTGCGCGCTGATCGGCGACTGGCTGCTGCGGTTCGGCGACGGCGTGTCGCGCCGGATCAATTCAGCCAATCCGCTGCATCCGGGCATCACCACGATCGCGCCGCAGCTCGACGCGTTCGATCGGCTCTATCGCGCGCAAGGGCTGCCGCTGATCGTGCGGCTGGTCTCGCTGCTACCGCCGCAGGTGGAGCGCGAACTCGACACCCGCGGCTTCACGGCCGAAGGTGAGGCCTGCACGCTGTATCGCGATCTGGCGCGGGAGAACTTTTCCGCGCTGGCGCCGGATGTCACCATCACCCCGCGCGCCGATGCCGAGTGGCTGGCGGCCATCGCGCGGCTGCAGGCGCAATCACCGTCGCACGCCTCCGTGTATACCCGCGTCGTCGATGCGATCGCGCTGCCGACCGGTTTCTTCGCGCTCCGCCACGACGGCCGCATCGTCGCGACCGCCTGCGGCGTGCTGCATGGCGATCTGGTGGTGATCGAGTCGGTGGTGGTCGACGAGGCGCTGCGCGGGCATGGCCTCGGCAAACGCCTGATGACCGCGCTGCTCGCCTGGGCGGCCGCCCAAGGCGCCACCGGCGCCTGTCTGCAGGTCGTTACCGACAACATCGCCGGCCGCGCACTCTATGCCGGCCTCGGCTTCGACCGCGAGCTCTACCGCTACCACTTCCGCCGCGCGCCGACGAAGTAACAACTTCGCCCCGTCATTCCGGGGCGCGAGCGCGAGCTCGCGAGCCCGGAATCTCGATCGGTCGAGCACTGCGCACAACAATCTCGAGATTCCGGGTGCGCTCACTTCGTGAGCGCCCCGGAATGACGGGTGAGAAACGAACGTTTGCGGAGAAGACCGATCAGTCCGCCGGCACGCCGGCGCGGACGCGTTTCTTGCGGGTGTCGCGTTCGTCGTGGATCACGGCGATGACTTTGCCGACCGGCATGCCGAGCGCCTGCAGAACGGTGGAGGCGATCTCGAAGCTGGCTTCGAGGACTTCGCGGATCACCTCGGTGGCGCCAAGGGTGAACAGCCGCGCGGCGTGATCGGCATCGCGGGCGCGGACGATCACCGGCAGATCGGCGCGCTCGGCGCGGGCCGCGGCGACGACGTGCTCGGCGGCCGCGGCGTCGTGCATCGTCACCACCACAGCGGGCGCGTCGCCGAGCCCGCATTTGCGCAGGAAGGCGCGCTGGGTGGCGTCGCCATACACCACATTGACGCCGGCCTTGCGGGCGCGGGCGACCGCTTCGGGATCGACATCGATGCCGATGAACGGCTTGCCCTGCTTGTTCAGGATGTCGCCGACGATGCGGCCGACGCGGCCGTAGCCGACCAGGATGATGCGCGGCGTGTCGCCCGGCGTCGGATCGGTGTGGCCGGCCGCGACCGCCACTGCCTTGCGGGCACGCGCGCTGGCCTTGCGGCTGAGCCGCGCCAGATACGGCGTCAGCATCATGGTGCCCGACGACACCAGCAGCATGAACTGCTCGACCTCGCGGGTGACGAGGCCACTGGAGCTGGCCAGTCCGAGCACCAGGAAGGCGAATTCGCCGCCACCGGCGAGCAGCAGGCTGGCCTCGGCGATCACCGGCCGCGACAGCCGGAACAGCCAGGTGAGGCCGGCGATCACCACCGCCTTCAGCGCCGTCATGCCGATCACCGAGGTGGCGACCATCGCTGGATAGCGCGCGACCTCCGCCAGATCGATCCGCATCCCGACCGAGATGAAGAACAGCCCGAGCAGCATGCCCTTGAACGGCTCAATATCGACTTCGACCTGGCGGCGGAATTCGGTCTCGGCGAGCACCAGGCCTGCGAGAAAGGCGCCGAGCGCCATCGACAGTCCGGCGACGTGGGTGACCAGCGAGGTGCCGACCACGACGAACAGGATCGTCGCCATGAACAGTTCGCGGTTGTGGGTCGAGGCGACCAGGCGGAACAGCCGGCGTAGCACCAGCCGGCCGAAGCCGATGATCAGAAGGATCGCGGCGGCCGCCTGAACCAGCGCCATGCCGAGACCGAGCCACACCGCGCCGGTGCTGGTGGCGCTGCCGCCCGCCGCATCGCCGGCGGCTTTGCCGAACACCACGATCAGAAATAGGATCGGCACCACCGCGAGATCCTGCGCCAGCAGCACCGCGAAGATGCTGCGGCCGGCGACGGTGGCGAGCCGCTTCTGCTCGGCGAGAAGCTGCAGCACGATCGCGGTCGACGACAGCGCCAGACAGGCACCGATCACCAGGCTCGATTCCACGGTGTTGCCGAAGATCAGCGCGATGCCGCTGATCGCAGCGGTGGTCAGCACCACTTGCGACATGCCAAGGCCGAATACCAGCCGCCGCATCGTCCAGAGCCGGTCGAACGACAGTTCGAGGCCGATGGTGAACAGCAGGAAGGCGACGCCGAGTTCGGCGAGCCGGTCGACCGCATCCTGCGAGGTGATGGTAACGTAACTGAGCCAGGGCAGGTCGGCGCCGATCCGGCCGAGGCTGTGTGGGCCGAGCACCAGCCCGGCGACCAGAAAGCCGAGCACCGGGCTGACGCGAAACCGCGTCATCACCGGGATCAATACGCCTGCGGTCCCGAGAAACACCAAGGCTTCCCGGTAAACTCCGACATCGTTTTCGACTGACATCGTTCCTTCAATCACGTGAGGTAGCGGAGGGCGACGACATCGATCAAATCGTCGCAGGGCTGCGGCAATAGATCGCGATTCTGCACTTCGGCCCAAGCGGTTCCCTGGCGCCAGCGTGCACTGCGGCGATCGGTAGCCGCCGCTCGGGTGGACGGTCGCGGCGTCATGCCGCACAACGGAACGATGGAGCACAACACCCCACTGATTTCCACCATCGTGGCCGGCTTGGTGCTGGCATTTGCCTTCGGTGTCGCGGCCCAGCGGCTGAAAATCTCGCCGCTGGTCGGTTATCTGCTCGCCGGCGTTGTGATCGGCCCGTTCACCCCCGGCTATGTGGCCGATCAGAGCCTCGCCAACGAGCTCGCCGAGATCGGCGTGATCCTGCTGATGTTCGGCGTCGGGCTGCATTTCTCATTGAAGGATCTGCTCGAAGTCCGGGCGATCGCGATTCCCGGCGCAGTGGTGCAGATCGGCGCCGCAACCGTGCTGGGCGCCGGGCTCGGCCATGCGTTGGGCTGGCCGTTCGGCGCCGGCCTGGTGTTCGGTCTGGCGCTGTCGGTCGCGAGTACCGTGGTGCTGCTCCGCGCGCTGCAGGAGCGCCGGCTGGTCGACAGCGAGCGCGGCCGGATCGCGGTCGGCTGGCTGATCGTCGAAGACATCGCGATGGTGCTGACGCTGGTGCTGTTGCCCGCGGTCGCCGGCCTGCTCAAGGGCGAGGCGACCACCGCCAATTGGCAGACGGTGCTGTGGCCGGTGGCGCTGACGCTCGGCAAGGTGTTCGCCTTCATGGTGTTCATGCTGGTGGTCGGCCGCCGCATCATTCCGTGGATGCTGCACTATGTGGCGCACACCGGCTCGCGCGAGCTGTTTCGTCTCGCAGTGCTGGCGATCTCGCTCGGCGTCGCGTTCGGCGCAGCGGTGCTGTTCGACGTATCGCTCGCGCTGGGCGCATTCTTCGCCGGCATGATCCTGTCGGAGTCCGAACTCAGCCATCGCGCCGCCAACGAAACGCTGCCGCTGCGCGACGCGTTCGCGGTGCTGTTCTTCGTCTCCGTCGGCATGCTGGTCGATCCCGGCATCGTGGCGCGCGAGCCGCTGCCGCTCTTGGTCACCGTGTTGATCATCGTGTTCGGCAAATCGATCGCCGCGTTCTTCATCGTGCGGCTGTTCGGCCATCCCAACATGACCGCGCTGACGATCTCCGCGTCGCTAGCCCAGATCGGCGAGTTCTCGTTCATTCTCGCCGGGCTCGGCGTCGCGCTCGGGCTGATGCCGGAGCGTGGCCGCGATCTGGTGCTGGCCGGCGCGATCATTTCGATCATGCTCAATCCCGTGATGTTCGTGCTGCTCGACCGCTTCAGCGCCAAGGTCGCTGCGGCCGCGGAAGCCGCCAAGCAGGCCGCGAAGGAGGCTGCGGCCGCTGCAATGCCGGCGCAGCCGCGCGGCCACATCGTGCTAGTCGGGCACGGCAGGGTCGGCTCCAATGTCAGCGCCGCGCTGCGCCGTTCCGGCGCCGATATACTGGTGATCGAGAACGACGACGAGCGGGTAGCGCGGCTGCAGCGCGAAGGCTTCACGGCGATCAACGGCAATGCCGCTGCGCAGGAGATCCTCGACGAGGCCGAGATCGCGCAGGCACACGGTCTCCTCGTGGCGATCCCCAATGCGTTCGAAGGCGGTCAGATCGTCGCCAAGGCGCGCGCGGTCAATCCCGGCCTGCTGATCATCGCCCGCGCGCATTCGGCCGAGGAAGTCATCCATCTGCGCAGCAACGGCGCCAATCTGGTGATCATGGGCGAAGACGAAATCGCCCGCGCCATGATCGCGCGCCTCGGCGTCGATGCCATCAGCAGCGATGCGGCCGCCAGCCCGATCACCAGCGCTACGGCACCGGCTTCGGCCGGTGCTGCGGCTTGATCGAGACGGCTACGCGTACCCGCAGGGCACTCAGCCGTTTCGCCGGCGCCATATCCACAACCACAGCCCGGTCGCGTACAGCGCTGGCAACGCCATGCCGCAGATGAACACGACGGCCTGTCCCAGCAGGCCGAGCCGCAGATCGGCGTGCAGTGGGTTCAACCACTCGCGCCGGAGCGCGGAGTCGGTCTCAACCTTTTCCACCACAGGCGTGGCACATCCCGTTCTGACCTCGACGGTCAGGTCGCTGGGGATCGATGTCGGTGAACGCAACCTGATTTGATAAGCGCCGGCGGGGCCTCGCGGTAGAACCACTCCGACAATCTGCCTGCCGGGCTGAGCCCGCGCCGCAGCGCTCAACGCGCCGCTCAGGTCATTGCCCGCAGCACAGGACGGGGGTGTCGCCTGGGACGTTGGTTTGGCCGGTGCCGGGCCGGACAGTCCCAGCCACTGCGGCTTGATCAGGGCCACTCCGGTTGCCGCCAGCACGAGCATGGGTGCCAGCAAATATGCGGCCGACACGCCATGCCATTCGATGAGATACCGCCGACCGGCAGCCGATGAGCCGATGGAGAATGATCGCCACCATTTTCGCTGCCGCGGCCACCACAGATACACGCCCGACAGGAGCGACAGCGCAAGGCCGATGCCGCACCAAGCGACCACGTCTGCGCCTAGCGAACTCAGCAGCAGCAATCGGCGATGCAGATTCACCACCGCTGCGAACCACGATTGATCGAACGCGAACAGCCCGAGCGGCTCGGCGCTCTGGGGATGCACGAACACCACGCCGAGTTCGCCGGGAGGCAGGCGGCCGAATACGATCGCCGCGTAGCCGGGCAGGAATCCCACGCCCGGCGCGTTGGCTCCCATTACCCTCAGGTCGGGATAGCGCTCGCTCGCCCGCGCGATCCACGTATCGGCGCTGGCGTCCGGCCACCCCGATATGCGAGGTGGTTTGACGATCTCTCGTCCGACTTCAAGTATAAGCAATGGCTCCTTCAGAACCAGCATCGCGCCGCTCGCCCCGATCAGTGCAAAGGCAGCGCCGACGGTGAGGGCGAGCGAAAGGTGCAGCATGCGCCAGATGCGGCGGGCCGACAGCCGCCGCACGGGGCGATCCGGGCGCGTCATCACCGCGACAGCAGCTTCAATGTTCCGTTGCGATAGACGGGCCCTTGTACCTTGCCGCCAGTGACCACGTTGGTCTGATATTGCTGGCTGACACCGTCGAGGTTCTTCGACAGTTCGGCACGAAAGCTGGCAAAACCGGCCGAGTCGATCTGCTTCGGCACCTCACCCTTCGCGAACAGGCGCTGCTTGGCCTCGTCCGGAGCCTGCGCGCGAACTCCGCCGCTGACCATGAGATCGACGATCAAGCGGTCGCCCCGCCACCGAGCAGAGCCGCTGGCGCCGAGTTCGGCGTCGTCGAGCATCAACGAGCCGGCGACCAGATAATCGCCGCTCGGCAGCGCGGTGAAGCCGAGGCGCAAGGTGCCGGTTTCACCGTCCTCCGATCGCCACGCCCAGCGATGCTCGCCGCGATAGGTAACGTTGGTTTGGGTAAGCTCGGGCCGCAGCTCTTGTGCCGAAGCGGGGCACGGCATGGTTGCCGCCCACGCCGCAACGATCGCGGCCCGGGCCACGTAAGTCACGAAGCGCATTGTATCTCTCCTAAAAGCTCACCAACGGTAGCGAAGGCTGGCTATGACCGAGCGGTCGAAGCCGGCGTTGCAGCTCGTGGTGGAGCAGCTCACGTAGTACTGCTTGTTGGTGAGGTTGGTGGCGTTGATGGCGAGCCGCATTCCCTTCAGGTCGCGGTGAAGCTGGCCGAGGTCGTAGTGCAGCGCTGCGTCGAACAGCACGTAGGACGGCACGCCGATGGTGTTGGCGGCATCGGCGAACGTCTCCCCGACGTAGCGGGTTCCGAAGCCGGCGCCGAAGCCGGTCAGTGCTCCACTTTGGAAAGTGTAGTCTCCCCACAACGATGCGGTGTCCGCCGGCAGCCCGGTTGGGCGGTTGCCGAGCTCAACCAGGTTATTGCTCTTCGTCACGGTCAGCTCGGTGTGCGTGTAGGAGGCCACCAGATTGAGGCCTGCGATCGGATTGGCGACGCCCTGCAGTTCGAATCCGCGGGACCGCACCTCGCCGACCTGAAGACGATTGAGCGAGTTGTTCGGATCGGTTGTCTGCACGTTCTCCTGATAGAGGTCGAACACCGACATGGTGACGAAGCTGGTCGCCCCCGCCGGCTGGTACTTGACGCCGATCTCCGCCTGCCGCCCGGTGGTCGGCTTGTACGGCTGCCCGTAGAAGTCGGTGCCGAGCACCGGGCTGAACGAGGTCGAATAGCCGATATAGGGCGCGAGGCCGACGTCGCTGAGATAGACCAGCCCGGCCCGGTAGGTGAACGCTTTGTCGTCCTGCGTCGCAGTCGAGCTCTTGAGGCGGTTATCTGTGGCGGTGTTCGACCAGTCCTGCCGGCCGCCGAGGCTCAGCACCCAGCGTCCGTCGAATTTGATCTGTTGTTGGCCGTAAATGCCGACCTGGTCGGAGGTCTGCCACGTCGAGGCGTTTGGTGTGGCTGCCACGCCGATCGGTTGATCGTAGACGGGATTGAAGATGTCGATCGACGGAGCGCGCCCGCTGTTGAGATAGTAGTCCTCGGTCGAACGGCGATAGTCGACGCCAGCCAGTGACACGAACTGCGTCGAGCCCATCCACCAGTCGGCCTGGATCTGATTGTCAGACGCGTAGGTGTCGCCGACGATGCGGAATTGATACAGCGCACGGTTGAGCGTCCGCTGGTCGGCCGCAAGGCTCATGCCCGACGCAGTGTTGGTCAAAAGGTCGACGTGGCCGTAGCGGAAATTCGACCGCATCGTGAAGGTGTCGTCGAGGTGACGTTCGAACAAGTAGCCGGCCGAATATTGCGTGCGATCGTTGGCGAGCCCGGGCTGGTCGAGGAACTGGTTGCGCGGCAATTGCCCGTTCTTGTTCGGAAGCAGCGTGCCCTGGATCGGAATGTACGGGCGCGGCGGACCAAACTTCTCGTAGCTGTAGTCGGTCAGAATCGTGAGCGTGGTATCGATATCCGGTCGCCAGGTGAACGCCGGCGCGATGAACAGCTTGTCGTCCGGGATCGCCTTGAACTGTGTATTGCTATCCCGCGCCAGTCCGGTCAGCCGGTAGAGAAACTGGCCGTCCTTGTCGATCGGTCCGCTCAGATCGAACTGCCCCTGCAGCCGGTCGAAGCTGCCGCCCTGCAGCATCACTTCGTTAAACGGTGTGTCGAGCGGTCGCTTGGTGATGAGGTTGACCAGGCCGCCCGGTGCGTTCTGACCGTACAGCACCGAGCTCGGCCCGCGCAGGACCTCGACGCGTTCGAGACCATAAGGCTCGGTCTTCGGCCAGGCTTGCGCGGTCGTGCCGCGCAGGCCGTCGCGGAGAATTCCGGTGCTGCTGGCATCGAAACCGCGAATGCTGAACGTGTCGAAACGTTGCGAGATCGCCGGTGTGGTCGTTGCGACGCCGGCCGAGTAACGCAAGGCGTCGGTCACCGACTGAACGTTCTGCGCGTCCATCTGCTGACGATTGATCACCGAGATCGACTGCGGCGTTTCGATCAGCGGCGTGTTGGTCTTGGTCCCCGTCGTGCTGGTGCGCGCCACGTAGCCTGGCCCGTCCGCGGCGCGTGCGGTGCTTGGGCGTGATGTCTGGCGGGGAGGCGCTGCGGGAGCAGCGATCGCGGCCGGCCGTGCGGCGGCCCGCTTCGGCTTGCTGCGCTTCGGTGCGTTGACGACCACCGGAGGCAGCGCGCTCGCCGTCGGGACGGCGGGCGTCGGTGTAGTAGCCTGAGCCCGTGCATCCTCGATGACGGCGCCGACCAACAGCAGCGCGCTCATCGGCAACGAGGCGGCGAGTCTGCTGCCTCGGCGTATCGCGAGCTGTCGTGAATTGTGTAGTTCGGTGCAGCGCCGCTGTGTTGTCATCTTGATATTCCTCCAGGACGCGGCACAGAAGCGTGACTGTGAGGAATGCGACAAGTCGTCGGACTTTTGATTTCCGGACGAATTCTTAAGATTACAAAGGTTCTACGTCGGCGGTGGGATCAGGCGTGCGCGCAATGGAATTACAGCAGGTCGCGCGGAGAAACCCCGAAGCGCTTTCTGAAAACTGCCGAGAAGTAAGCGGGCGTGTAGCCGACGCGATGCGCGGCCTCCGAGACGTTGGTGGCGCCGCTCGACAGCAGCCGATACGCTTCGTTCAAACGTGCGTCTTGCAGGAAATCGTTCACGGTGGTCCCGAACGCCGCCTGGAAACCGTCCGTCAGCTTGCGGGTGTTCAATCCCACCGCCGCGGCCAATGCCGGCAAATTCGGTGGAGCCCCGAGCCGCTCCAGGAGGATGGCGCGGGCTTTCTTCAAGCGTTCGACATCGCCAAGTGAAGGTCGCGGGGGCTCGATCGCGGAGTTGGTCTCGATCGCGTCGCAGGCCAAGGCGAGGATCTCGAGTGCCTTGGCGGACAGGAACAGGTCCCGCGCTGCGCCGACGAAGGGGCAAACTTCGAGCTGCGTGCACAGCGCCTGCAGCGCGCGGGGCGCCGCGATGTGTTGCAGGCTGGGCCGATCGATCGGGATCAGTGACGCCAACGGATCGGTTGCGGACTCGGCCTTGCTGCCGGGTTCAAGGGCCGCCTTGACCATCACGTAATGCAGTGGCTCGTCGGCGCTCACCATCTGCCGACCGCAGGCATCGGCTGGCGAGCGGATGACGCAGACCCTGGGGCCGGCGATGCTGAACTCGCCGTTGCAACCGTCGATCTGTGCCCGCATCGCGCCGCGCAGGATGACGACCACTTTGGTGCCGTGATGCAGCTGTTCGTCGACCCAATCCCCGTCGGGCTGTTGCAGAACGCCGCTGGCCAGATCGAGCTGCGAGATCGCGCCCGTCCACCTGTGCTCCAAAGTCATGCTTCCGCCGTTGAACACCACTGGTGACAATGAGCAGCACTATGACACCGAAGTCCGACGACGACACCGCTACGCGCGGCGCGGAGTCGAGAAAAGCTCGAAGTTCGCTGTGCGGAATGAAATGCCAGCTGCGTCAGGGTCGAGAAGCGGCCTACGCCGGCAGCGAGCGCGGTCCGAACAGAATCACGCTCATGCCGACCAGGCAGATCGCGGCTCCGATCACGTCCCAATGGTCGGGACGATTACCTTCGACCGCCCAGCCCCAGGCCAGCGCACTGGCGATGTAGATGCCGCCATAGGCCGCGTAGGCACGGCCGGCCAGCGGACTGTCGGCCAGCGTCAGCAAGTAAGCGAACAGCGCCAGGGCGAGCATGCCGGGGATCAGCCACAGCGGCGATTTGTCGAGCCGTAGCCACGCCCAGAACGCGAAGCACCCGGCGATCTCCATCAGCGCAGCGGCGCAGAAGGTCAGCAGTGACGTCATGAGCGTGGCCGTGGCTTTCTGTGAGTCTGCGAGAGGTTGATGCGGCGAACTTTAAACCGATCGGCGCAGCAAAGAAAAAGGCGCGGGAAGCGATCCCGCGCCTTTCGTTCGTTCAGTTGGCGCGCTGATTAGGCGGCCTTGGCGTCCATCGCCTTGTGCAGGTTCTGCGCGACCTTGTCGAGGAAGCCCTCGGTCGACAGCCAGCGCTGATCGGCGCCGACCAGGAGCGCGAGGTCCTTGGTCATGAAGCCGGCTTCGACGGTCTGGACGCAGACCTTCTCCAGCGTGTCGGCGAAGCGGGCGAGTTCTTCGTTGGAGTCGAGCTTGGCACGATGCGCGAGGCCGCGGGTCCAGGCGAAGATCGAGGCGATCGAGTTGGTCGACGTCGCCTTGCCCTTCTGGTGTTCGCGATAGTGCCGGGTGACGGTGCCGTGCGCGGCTTCGGCTTCCACCGTCTTGCCGTCCGGAGTCATCAGCACCGAGGTCATCAGGCCGAGCGAGCCGTAGCCCTGCGCCACGGTGTCGGACTGCACGTCGCCGTCGTAGTTCTTACAGGCCCAGACGTAGCCGCCCGACCACTTCAGCGCCGATGCGACCATGTCGTCGATCAGGCGGTGCTCGTAGGTCAGGCCCTTGGCGTCGTACTCGGCCTTGAACTCGTTGTCGAAGATCTCCTGGAAGATGTCTTTGAAGCGACCGTCGTACACCTTCATAATGGTGTTCTTGGTCGACAGGTAGACCGGATAGTTGCGGATCAGGCCGTAGTTCAGCGAGGCGCGGGCGAAATCCTTGATCGACTCGTCGAGGTTGTACATCGACATCGCGACGCCGGCGCCGGGCGCCTTGAAGACTTCGCGCTCGATCACCGAGCCGTCTTCGCCGACGAACTTCATCGTCAGCGTGCCCGGGCCCGGGAACTTGATGTCGGTCGCGCGATACTGATCGCCGTAAGCGTGACGGCCGATCACGATCGGCTTGGTCCAGCCCGGCACCAGGCGTGGCACGTTGTTGCAGATGATCGGTTCGCGGAAGATCACGCCGCCGAGGATGTTGCGGATGGTGCCGTTCGGCGACTTCCACATGCTCTTGAGGCCGAATTCCTTCACCCGCGCTTCGTCCGGAGTGATGGTGGCGCACTTCACGCCGACGCCGACCTGCTTGATCGCATTCGCCGCATCGATGGTGACCTGGTCGTCGGTCGCGTCGCGGTGCTCCATCCCGAGGTCGAAATACATCAACTCGACATCAAGGAACGGGGTGATGAGCTTGTCCTTGATCATCTGCCAGATGATACGGGTCATCTCGTCACCGTCGAGTTCCACGACGGGATTGTTCACCTTGATTTTCGCCATGCGGGATCGGGCCTTCTTGTGATTCTGCGCTTAAAGGGGCGGGAATTGGACTAAAGCCGCGCCCGCTATAGCACCGCGCCGGACGGGCCGAAAGGCGATTGCGGAAGCAATTTGGACGGATTCGCAGCGCGGCTCCGCATGGCTCGGCAACGCCGCGATCGCAAGGCGTGCCGCGACCGGAAGCGGGTAGGGCGTGCGCTGTGTCAAGCGTACTTCACAGCGGTTCAAACCGGCCGGCAAATCCACTATTTGCTTGAGAAATCGCCGCCGCCTTGGCAACGGAAAGGCGCGGCGGTCGCCGGCGTCCGGCCCGCCCCGCCGCGGCTTCCCCCGATCCTCCCGCGCCGCCTCGGATCACTCCGAGGGCGCCCGTTTTTGAAAGACCTGCCCATGTCCGGCTCCGGCACCGACCGATCCAAGCCCCCGGCCGCGCTCGACGGCCCGGTGGTGATTCTGGTCGAGCCCCAATTGGGCGAAAACATCGGGATGTGCGCCCGCGCGATGGGCAATTTCGGGCTGACCCGGCTGCGGCTGGTGAAGCCGCGTGACGGCTGGCCGAACATTGCCGCCCAGCGCTCCGCCGCCGGCGCCGACCACATCCTGAACGCGGTCGAGCTGTTCGACAGCGTCGCCGACGCGGTGAAGGACTGTACGCTGCTGTTCGCCACCACCGCGCGCGCCCACGATCAGGCCAAGCCGGTGCGCGGGCCGGAAGCCGCCGCGCAGGAGATCGTCGCCGAGACCGTGTCGGGCGGCACCACCGGCATCATGTTCGGCCGCGAGCGCCACGGCCTGGAGAACGACGAGGTCGCGCTCGCCAACCGCATCGTCACTTTCCCGGTCAATCCGGCGTTCGCTTCGCTGAACCTCGCCCAGGCGGTGCTGCTGATGGGCTACGAGTGGTTCAAGCACGCCACCCAGAATGCGCTGCCTTACGAGATGCCCGAGCGCAGCCCGCGCGCCTCGCAGCATCAGATCGATGCGTTCTTTTCCAACCTGGTCGCCGAGCTCGACCGCGTCGAATTCCTGCGCCCGCCGGAAAAGCGCGACACCATGCTGGTGAACCTGCGCAACATCTTCACCCGGATGGAGCCGAGCAAGCAGGACATGCACACGCTGCACGGCGTGGTGATGGCGATCGCCGACGGTCGCAAGGGCCCGGCCAAAGGCGGCGTGCTCGATGGCGAGCAGGCGACGCGGCTGAGGGCATTGCTCGCCGAGCGCGCCTCCGGCGGCGCCGAGGCCGATGGCGGCTCGCTGCGCGGGCTGGCGCGGCTGCTCCGCCGCAATCCCACCGACGCCGAGCGGCTCTTATGGGAGAAGCTGCGCACCGACCGCCGCTTCGCCGGCAGTTTCAAGCGCCAGACCCCGGTCGGCCGCCACATCCCGGATTTCGTCTCCTTCACCCGCCGCGTCGCGATCGAGCTGATCAACGACGGTGAGAGCGAGGCGGTCGCCGCCGACCGCGCCGCGCGCAAAGACTGGCTCGAAGAGCGCGACTACCGCGTGGTGTGGGTCGAGGCCGCCGAGGTCACCGCCGACACCGCCGCGGTGCTGGAGCGGCTGGAGACGGCGCTGGCGCAGTAGGCGCCCTTGCGAGGGCGTTTCGCCCGGCATATGCTTTTGGCATATGCCTAAAGGAGGCCGCCCATGACCGATCGGCGCCACGTCCGTCTGTTCCGTAACGGCCGCAATCAGGCCGTTCGCATCCCGGTGGAATTCGAGATGCCGGGTAACGAGGCGATCATGCACCGCGAGGGGGATCGGCTGGTGATCGAGCCGGTCCGCAAACGCGGACTGATCGCTTTGTTGAAATCGATGACGCCGGTCGACGAGCCGTTCCCCGTCATCGAGGATCCCGCGCCGGCCCCGGAGAAGGTGCTGTGACGCGCTATATGCTCGATACCAACATTCTCTCCGATCTGATCCGCAATCCGCACGGCGCTGCAGTTCGCCGCATCGCCGAGGTCGGGGAGGGCAACGTCTGCACGAGTATCTTCGTCGCCGCCGAACTCCGCTACGGCTGTGCCAAGAGCGGGTCGGTCAGATTGACCACGGCCGCGGCCGATCTCCTCGAAGAAATCGACGTCCTGCCGTTCGAGCCGCCCGCCGACGAAGTCTATGGGGCGATCCGCTCATCGCTTGAAGCAGCAGGCACGCCGATCGGCAGCAATGACCTCCTGATCGCAGCTCACGCCAAGTCGCTCGGTGCGACCATCGTCACCGCGAACACGCAGGAGTTTGGTCGCGTGCAGGGTTTGGCAGTCGAGAACTGGCTGGCGTGATCTTTCCGGCAAGCGAGTTGTTTGCGTTCGGCAGGCCCCGTTGACTTGCGACGCGGCGCACGTTCAGCTCGTACCAAGCGGCGGCTCGCCGCAGCACAAGCAACTCGGGAGGGGACATGACAACGACATCGACGATGCGCCGCGCGGGATGGCTTACCGGCCTCGGCCTGCTCGCCGCAGCGCTGGCGACCACTGGCGCGCGCGCCGACGACGTCGGCGGCACCTGGCTGCGCGAGACCGGCGCCTCCAAGGTCAAGTTCGCGCCCTGCGGCGGCGCGGTGTGCGGCACGCTGGTGTGGCTCAAGCCGGGCGTCGAGACCCCCGCCAAGGTTGGCCAGAAGATATTCTTCGACATGAAGCCGACCGGCCCGAATGCCTGGGCCGGCAGTGCCTTCAATCCGGAGGACGGCAAGACCTACACCGGCAAGATGAACCTCTCCGGCAGTACGCTGACCACCCAGGGCTGCGCGATGGGCGGCATGATCTGCAAATCCGCCACCTGGACGCGGGCGAACTGAGTGGAGGAGGCGCGCCAGCAAGGTCAGGTGAGCTTGCCCAAAGTCATCTTGCCTGACGTTCTGCAACGTGGCCTCAGAGTCGTGTTCTGCGGCACCGCCGCCGGCCGTGCGTCGGAGAAGGCGCAAAGCTATTATGCGCACGGCCGGAACAAGTTTTGGAGCGTCCTCAGCGAAACAGGCCTCACCGATCGAAAGCTGGCGCCGCACGAGTTTCGCGAAGTGACGACATTCGGCATCGGCCTGACGGACCTGTGCAAGGATGTGGCCGGAAGCGACCATGAGGTTCGGCCGCGGCCGGAACATCGGGTGGTTCTCAGACGGAAGATCGAAGAGAACCGGCCCGACTTTCTCGCCTTCACCAGTCTGGAAGCTGCGAAGCGGTTCGTCGGTCGCAGGGTCGGCCTCGGGCGTTACGAGGAAAGCATCGGAACGACGTCGATCTATGTGCTGCCATCGACCTCGCCGATGGCGGATTGGAATTGGATGTCGAACAAGATCCACTGGTGGGAGTTTGCCGAACTGGTTCGCGCCTCTTGATCAGGGAGCGCCGTGTCGTTGCGTCAGGTCGCCGTCCGGCGACCGTCAATGGAGTTCAACTTGAGCGTCGCTTTCACCAAGGAAGATAGTGCCGAGACCGCCTCGGAGACCGTGCTGCCGGATCGGCCGATCTCGCCGCATCCGAACCTCGTCACCACAGCGGGCTTGGCGGCGCTGGAGGCGCAGTTAGCCGAGGCGCGCGCCGCGCTCGAAGCCGCTGGTGCGATCGAGGACGTCAACGAGCGCCGCCGCGCCGAAGCCATCCCGTTGCGTGACGCCCGCTACTACGCGGCCAGGGTGCGCAGCGCGCAAGTGATGCCGGATCCTGCCTCGATCGACGAGATCGCGTTCGGCTCCACCGTCACCTTCCGCCGCGCCGACGGCCGCATCCAAACCTACCGCATCGTCGGCGAAGACGAAGCCGATCCGAAGCAGGGCACGATCTCCTTCGTGTCGCCGGTGGCGCGCTTGCTGATGGGCAAGAGCGTCGGCGACGTGGTGGGGAAGGGGACGCAGGAGTTGGAGGTGGTGGGGATTGGGT
>NZ_JAZDRK010000049.1:0-819 GCF_047501505.1 Rhodopseudomonas sp. G2_2311 | reverse complement strand
CACTACGCGCACGTCGACTGCCCCGGCCACGCCGACTACGTGAAGAACATGATCACCGGTGCGGCGCAGATGGACGGCGCGATCCTGGTGGTGTCGGCGGCCGACGGCCCGATGCCGCAGACCCGCGAGCACATCCTGCTGGCCCGTCAGGTCGGCGTGCCGGCGCTGGTGGTGTTCCTGAACAAGTGCGACATGGTCGACGATCCGGAACTGCTCGAGCTGGTCGAGATGGAAGTGCGCGAGCTTCTGTCGAAGTACGACTTCCCGGGCGACGACATTCCGATCGTCAAGGGCTCGGCGCTGGCTGCGCTCGAGAACTCGGATCCGAAGCTCGGTCACGACGCGATCCTGGAGCTGATGCGCCAGGTCGATGCCTACATCCCGCAGCCGGAGCGTCCGATCGACCAGCCGTTCCTGATGCCGGTGGAAGACGTGTTCTCGATCTCGGGCCGCGGCACCGTGGTGACCGGCCGTGTCGAGCGCGGCATTCTGAAGGTCGGCGACGAAATCGAAATCGTCGGCATCCGCGACACGCAGAAGACCACCTGCACCGGCGTCGAAATGTTCCGCAAGCTGCTCGATCAGGGCCAGGCGGGCGACAACATCGGCGCGCTGCTGCGCGGCACCAAGCGTGAAGACGTCGAGCGTGGCCAGGTGCTGTGCAAGCCGGGTTCGGTGAAGCCGCACACCAAGTTCAAGGCCGAAGCCTACATCCTGACCAAGGAAGAGGGCGGCCGCCACACCCCGTTCTTCACCAACTACCGTCCGCAGTTCTACTTCCGCACCACCGACGTGACCGGTGTGGTGCACCTGCCGGAA
>NZ_JAZDRK010000048.1:0-1044 GCF_047501505.1 Rhodopseudomonas sp. G2_2311 | reverse complement strand
TGTGCAAGTTCACTAATTCGTTGATCGCATAGTTTTGTCAGCGGCGAAGTCCTTCGGGGTTTTGCCGCCGAGGGCCTGGTGAGGCCGGAAGTTGTTGTAATAGACCATATATTCGAACAACTCGTTGGCGAAGTGGTCGAGGTTGTCGAAGGTGGCACCTTCGATCACGTCCTCGTCGAGCGTCCGCCAGAAGCGCTCGATTTTTCCGTTGGTCTGGGGGCGGTACGGCCGAGTGTAACGGTGCACGATGCCGAGCTCGCGCAACATCGCTTCGAAGGGGTGCTCGTCCGGATTGGTTCGGGAGGCGAACTCGGCGCCGTTGTCGGACAGGATCTCGGCGAACTGGACGCCGTAGCTGACGTTCAGCGTGTTGATCATCTTCAACGTCTTGAACATCACCGGCAGCGCCTTCTTCGAGGTCACGACCTCGGCCCAGGCCAGACGCGAGCAGCTGTCGAGCAGGCTGACGACAAAAGCTGTGTTGGGTGGCGGCGCCAGGAACATGTCGCGCGGCAATTGATGCAGGTCGACGTGACCGAGTTCGCCGATCTTGTCCTTGATAATGCGGCGTTTCTCCTCGCGCATGGCCGGCGTACGGCGGTTCAATCCCCGATCCACCAGCACCCGATAGATGGTCGATTCCGAGGGTACCTGATCGCGCCGCTCCCGCAAGGCGGCATGGATCTCGTAGCGGTTCATGCCGCGCTGCCGGGCGGCGGCGATCTCTGCCTCGATGCCCTCCGGGACACGACGATCCCGCCATTTAGGTCCTCGGCGCCGCGGCAGCAGATCGGCCTCGTCGCCGCTCTGCAGATAGCGGTTGTAGTACTTCCGGAAGGTCTGCGAGCAAGTGCCGTGATGGCGGTAGAAGTCACCGACGCGGCGGAATTGCTCCGACCGCCCCTCCTTCACCGCCTCGTACTCAGCGATCAGAAAACGCCACTTCTGGATGTAGTTTCTTTCAATCGTCCGATCGAAGCTGTTGTCGCGCATCGAAGCCTCCCTGATGGGTGGATTCGATCACCGAATTGTTGAACATGCACA
>NZ_JAZDRK010000047.1:0-1145 GCF_047501505.1 Rhodopseudomonas sp. G2_2311 | reverse complement strand
TGCGAGGCCTCTGCAAAACCTGACTGTTCTATCCAGATGTGATTCACTTGCGCGTAGTCGGAGGTGAACGGGATGGCGCAGGACAGTTTCATTGAGGCTTTGCTGCCGGCGGGCTTTGGGCGCAACGAGCGGCTGGAGCGCATTTCGGGCCTGATCGATTGGGGCCGTCTTGCCGTCCTGATCCGGAAGGTGCGGCCGGGCGAGACCGGTCGGCCGCCCTACGCGCCGCTGACAATGTTCAAAGCCTTGTTGCTGCAGCAGTGGTACGGACTGTCCGACCCCGGTCTCGAAGAGGCCCTGCTCGACCGAGTTTCGTTCCGGCGCTTCTGCGGGTTCGCGCTGGATGCGCAGACACCCGACGAGACGACGCTTTGCCGGTTTCGCAATGCCTTGCAGCAGGCCGGCCTGGGAGACGCCCTGTTTCAGGAAGTTCTCCGGCAGCTCGAAGCGGCTGGATATGTCTTGAAGACAGGGACTTTGATCGACGCAACCCTGGTTCAAAGTTCAGGGCGGACGCCTGCCTCGGGATCGACCCCGCGCGAGGTCGAGAGCCGCTCGTCACACGATCCGGAAGCCAACTGGACAAGGCAGGGCCCCAAGCGCCAGCTGTTCTTCGGCTACAAGGCGCACGTTGCGATCGATCAGGGATCGGGGCTGATCCGGGCCCGCAAACTGACCGGGGCGAAGACGTATGAGAGCCAAGTCGCCGACGATCTCGTCCTCGGCGACGAGAAGGCGGTCTATGCCGACAAGGCCTACGAGAAGCGTGCGCGCCGCCAAGCCCTCAAAGCTCGTGGCATCAAGGATCGCATCCAGCATCGTCGCAACAAACACCAGAAGACGCTGCCGCGATGGCAGGCCGTACGCAACAAGCTGATCGGGCGCGTGAGGCAGGCGATCGAACGGACCTTCTCGCAACTCAAAGGCCGCTACGGCTTCACCCGCATGCGCTACGCCGGCATCACCGCCAACGCATTCCACCTCGATCTAATCTCGATCGCCTACAACCTGCGAACCGCAGCCGCCATCCGCTGACCAATCTCCGGCCACGGCGGCCGAAACCGCCGCTCGCAGCCAAATCGCATCACGCCATCACCCCTCCAGCTGCCAACTCGCCAAATCAACGAGTTTCGCAGAGGTCTCGC
>NZ_JAZDRK010000046.1:0-2033 GCF_047501505.1 Rhodopseudomonas sp. G2_2311 | reverse complement strand
CTCCCCGCAAGGGGCGAGGGGAGAAGAGCACAGCGCGCTCCCTCTCCCGCTTGCGGGAGAGGGCTGGGGTGAGGGCGACACGAGGGTACAGACCGGCTAGATTCCTGACAGTTTGGACCGGGATGATTGTCGACAGTTCACACTGCATCGGAGGGAGGACCGCCGATGCCTTTTGTGGAGACCTGTCGGATGGATCAGCGCGTGCAGATGCTGTCGGACCATGCGAGCGGCAATTGGAGCGTGTCGGATCTGTGCCGGCGCTACGGCGTCAGTCGGGACACGTTCTACGAGTGGCGTCGTCGTCGCGACAGCGGGGCCGAGGATTGGTTCGTGGATCGCTCGCATGCTCCGCACCATTGCCCGCAGCGGACCAATGCTTCGCAGGTGGCGACGATCGTCGATCTGCGGCGTCAGTTTCCGCATATGGGGCCACGCAAGCTGTTGGCGATCCTGCGGCGCAAGCATCCGGAGGGCCTGTGGCCCTCGGCCTCGACGATCGGCGAACTGTTGAAGCAGGCCGGGCTGATCGCGCCGGCCCGACGGCGACGGCCGCCGCTGGCTCAGCAGCGCCCCTTTGCAGCCGTGCATGCGCCGAACGACGAATGGGCGGCCGACTTCAAGGGCTGGTTTCGGACGAGCGACGGCACCCGGATCGATCCTTTGACGCTGACCGACGGTTTCAGCCGCTATCTGCTGGGCATCGCCATCGCGCCGCAAACCATCGAGGCGACGATGCCGCTGTTTCTCGATGCTTTCCGTCGCCACGGCCTGCCGTCGGCGATCCGCTGCGACAACGGCTCGCCGTTCGGCTCGACCGGCGCCTGTGGACTGACGCGGTTGTCGGCGTGGTGGCTCAAGCTCGGGATCGAACCGCATTTCGTGCACCCGGCCTCGCCGCAGGAGAACGGCCGTCACGAGCGGATGCATCGGACCCTGAAGGCACAGACCTCGCGCCCGCCGGCGTCGAATGCGATCGAGCAGCAGGCCAGGTTCGATGCCTTCCGCGATCACTTCAACCGGGAGCGCCCGCACGAGGCACTCGACCAGCGCCCACCGGCCGAACTCTACACCGTTTCGACGCGGCAAATGCCGGACCGGATCGAGGATCCTTGGTACGATGCCGACCACCAGGTGCGGAAAGTCCGCAGCTCCGGCGAGATCATGTGGCACGGCGAGCGCATCTTCATCAGCGAGGCGCTGGTCGGCGAAGTGATCGGCATCGCCGAACTGGAGACCGGCGACCAGATCGTGCGGTTCTGCCACTACGACATCGGCCTGATCGATCGCCTCCGCTTGTTCCGGCGCTTCGCTCCGCCCCGAGAGGGGCTGCGCTACGCACCGCAACAACCGGACCTAGAACTGTCGACAATCATCCCGGTCTGAAGTGTCGGGGATCATGCCGGTTGCACACGAGCGCTGAGCCAACCGGCTTGTCTTCCTCCCTCGCGGCGCAGGGAGAAGACCATGCGTTTCGGCGTGACGGTCAGGCAGCATTGACTCTCCGCCGCGTTCTGCTTTTGTTCTTTCACCCAACACGGTGAGCCCTCATGGACCTCGAACAGACCCGTTCCGAGATTGCGCAGCTGCGCGATCAAATCCGCCGCAAGCAGGGCGAGCTCGTCCAGCTGCAGCGCGCCGGCATCCGCACCGACGACGCCGAGGCCGTTCTGCACCGGATGCAGGATCGGCTGGACAAGCTCTGCGCCGATCGCGACCGCCTGGCCGGGGAGCAGCGGCGGACCTACGCCGGCCGCGACAAGCTCATTCGTGGTCCGCTGGCGAGGAGAGTGTGATGGCCGTTCCGCCGATCAAGTGGTTCGAGGAGTCCGACGACCATTCCGACTTCGTCAAGGCGCTCGCCGAGGTGCGGCGTCTCGGGACGCGGGAAGGTTGGTGTTATCACCACGTCCAGGCCATCATGCTGTCGATCGACCAGTACGCCGAAAGCGCCCTCGGCAACCGCGAGTACTTCTGGAACAAGCCGCACGGGATGCGATAGCAACCAGCGCAGGACGGCCCATCCGCCCGACGAG
>NZ_JAZDRK010000045.1:0-4631 GCF_047501505.1 Rhodopseudomonas sp. G2_2311 | reverse complement strand
GGAGAGGGAGCGGGCTGTGGCTGGGGCGGGCTTGGTGCGGGAGTGGCGGGCGTAGCCGGGTTAGCCCGGCAGGTCCCGGCGTAACGCAGATCGTATCTTTGCTCCGGACTGTAAAGCGTCGCTTTACAGAAGACGCCTCCGTCCTATATCTTTCTCTCCATGAGAATTCGGAATGTCCTGCACAAAGGGCTCCGGCGGCTCATCGAAGAGGATGATGCTGGCGGGGTTCAAGCGGCTATCGCGGACAAGCTGCGCCGCATGATTTCGTTTCTGCAGGACATGGAGCGGGAGGACGAACTCCGAACAGTCCCGAGCTGGAAGGCGCACAGGCTGACCGGGGATCGCAAGGGGACATGGAGTCTGTTCGTCACCAAGACTGGCGGCTAACCTTCCAGATCGACAAGGATGGGATCGAGATCATCGATCTCGACTACGAGGACTACCATTAGGACGCTTTTGATGAGACCGACGATGCGGACAAAGACCGACCTGCGCATGAAAAGCCCGGTACACCCGGGCAGCTTCGTGAAGCACGAGATCATCGAACCGCTCCGGCTGTCCGTCACCGAAGCCGCGAAAGTCTTGGGCGTCACCCGGCCGGCGCTGTCCGCGGTTCTGAACGAGCGCTCCTCGCTGTCGTCCGAGATGGCGCTCCGCATCGAAAAGGCGTTCGGCGTGTCGATGGACACCTTGATGCGCATGCAGAACAGCTTCGATATCGCCGAGGCGCGCAAGCGCGCCGGCGAGATCAAGATTGCGCGCTACGCGGGCGCGGCGGACTAGCAGCCCCGTAGGCGCAGACGCGAGGGCGTCATGCGCCGCAGCGAAGATGATGGGTTGCGGCTTCGGCCAACTTATCCCGTGGCGCTTGCCGAGTCAGTGCTCGCGTCGCCTCACCCCAGCCCTCTCCCGCAAGCGGGAGAGGGAGCGCGCTGCGGCTTGTGGTGACCTATGTGTCGCGCTGTTCGCGGCTGTGGAAGACGCGCAGGATGACGACGCCGTTGGCGCCGTGGGCATAACGGAGAACGTAGGTCCCACCCATGACCGGAAGGACCAGCTCGCGAAAATCCCTATCACGGATCGGGCGGCCAAATTCCGGGTAGTCGCTGAGGACTTCCGCCCGCTTTAAGATTTCGACGCCGATGCGCCGGGCCAAGGCGGGATGATGGTCCTGAAGAAAAGCCGCAAAGCGGTTCAGGTCGGCAAGCGCAGCCCTCGACCACGAGAGCTTCATGGCACAGGGCGCTTCATTTCACCGGAAACGGCTTGTAGTCCGGCGTGCCCCAGGTCTCCAGCCAGCGCGCGACCTGATCATGAGAGACCACTTCCTCTTCGCCAGACTGAATCGCCGCCCATTGCCGGTCGAGCGCGGCGAGGTCTTCGGGGGAAATTTCGACAGGACTCTCGGCAAGCGCTGTCAGGCCAGCGACCACTTCGGCGACCGAGATGCCCTGGGCATCGGCGCGTTCGCGAAGACGGGTTGCGGTGGTCTCGTCGACCTCGATCAGCTGCCGCTTCGATGCCATCGGCGTTGCCTCGGCTTCATCAGGCGTGAAAGGTGGGCAAGGCGCTTCGCGCATGTGCCCACCTCACTCTCGTTAGTTATCCAGGAAGCTCCGCAGCTTCCTTGACCGGCTCGGATGCTTCAGCTTGCGCAGCGCTTTCGCTTCGATCTGGCGGATGCGTTCGCGGGTCACCGAGAACTGCTGGCCGACTTCTTCCAGCGTGTGGTCGGTGTTCATGCCGATGCCGAAGCGCATGCGCAGCACGCGTTCTTCGCGCGGGGTCAGCGAGGCCAGCACGCGCGTGGTGGTCTCGCGCAGGTTGGACTGGATCGCGGCGTCGATCGGCAGCACCGCGTTCTTGTCCTCGATGAAATCGCCGAGATGGCTGTCCTCTTCGTCACCCACCGGGGTTTCGAGCGACAGCGGCTCCTTGGCGATCTTCAGGACCTTGCGGACCTTCTCCAGCGGCATGCCGAGCTTCTCGGCGAGCTCTTCGGGGGTCGGCTCGCGGCCGATCTCGTTGAGCATCTGCCGGGAGGTGCGCACGATCTTGTTGATCGTCTCGATCATGTGCACCGGGATGCGGATGGTGCGGGCCTGGTCGGCGATCGAGCGGGTGATCGCCTGCCGGATCCACCAGGTGGCGTAGGTCGAGAACTTGTAGCCGCGGCGGTACTCGAACTTGTCGACCGCCTTCATCAGGCCGATGTTGCCTTCCTGAATGAGATCGAGGAACTGCAGGCCGCGGTTGGTGTACTTCTTGGCGATCGAGATCACGAGGCGGAGGTTGGCCTCGACCATTTCCTTCTTGGCCTGACGGGCTTCGCGCTCGCCCTTCTGCACCGAGTGGACGATCTTGCGGAATTCGCCGATCTCGAGGCCGGTGAGCGCCGCCATCGACTGCACTTCCTGGCGCAGGTCCTTGATCCGGTCCTTCTCGTGGTGGACGAAGTTCTTCCAGCCCTTGGCCGAGAGCTTCGACACCCGGTTGAGCCAGCGCGGATCGAGCTCCGAGCCCTGATAGTTGCGCAGGAAGTCGTCGCGGGCGACGCCGTGGCTGTCGGCGAGCCGCATCAGGCGGCTCTCGAACGACACCAGCTTCTTGTTGATGTCGTAGAGCTGCTCGACGAGCGAGTCGATACGGGCCTGGTTGAGGCGCAGCGACTTCACCTCGACGATGATCTCGTCCTTCAGCTTCTTGTACTTGCGCTCCTGCGACGGCGACAGCTGCTCGTTCTGCAGCTGGTTGGCGATGTCCTGCTCCTGCAGCTTGCGCAGCTTCTTGTAGTTGTCGGCGATCTTGTCGAAGGTCTCGACCACCTTCGGCTTGAGCTCGGCCTCGATCGCGGCGAGCGACATCTGGTTCTCGAACTCGTCGTCGTCGCCGTCGCCCTCGGGCGCGCCTTCGCCCTCGCCTTCGGCCGGCGCGGCGCCGCGCTGCTGCGCGGGACGGAACGGGGTGGCGGACGGCGGAGCCGCCGGCGGCGCGACGTGCGCGGGCGCACCGCCCTCGCCTTCGGCCGCGGCTTCCTCACCGGGCTCGCCGATGTTGTTCTTGCCTTCGGGGCCGGCGTAGGTCGCTTCGAGATCGATGATGTCGCGAAGGAAGATCTTTCCTTCGTTGAGTTCGTCGCGCCAGATGATGATCGCCTGGAAGGTCAGCGGGCTTTCGCACAGGCCGGCGATCATCGCCTCGCGGCCGGCTTCGATCCGCTTGGCGATGGCGATTTCGCCCTCGCGCGACAGCAGCTCGACGGTGCCCATCTCGCGCAGATACATGCGGACGGGATCGTCGGTGCGCTCGCCGGGCTCGGACTTCTTGGTCTCGGTGACGGCCTTGGCGGTGACTTCGACCAGATCGTTGTCGAGCTCCTCGTCGGCCTCTTCCTTGGCCTCTTCCTCTTCGGCCTCGGTGTCTTCCGCCTCGGACACATTGATGCCCATGTCGGACAGCATCGACATGATGTCTTCGATCTGCTCCGGCGACGTGGTGTCGGAGGGCAGCACTTCATTGAGCTGATCGAAGGTGACGAAGCCGCGCTTCTTCGCCTGCTTGATCATCTTCTTGACGGCCGCATCCGACAGGTCGAGGAGCGGCGAGGGAGCGTCGACGGAGTCCTTCTCCGGCGCGTCTACCTTGTCGTCCTTGTCCTTGTCCTGCACCTGAACCGTCTTCGCCTTGCTGGCCATCCACTGCTCCTGAACGCGCTCACGGACGAGGCGTCACCGCGCCGCCATGAAAACTTGCCTTATCGGGAGAGACGCACAAAGGGCGGCGCCCGCCTGCGCCACCCCGCACGATCCCGCTCGCTGGTTACCCAAATTGGTCGCCCGAAGGCCTTCTACCGGAATGCCGTTAAGCCCTTACTAACCCTGTTTTTGCAGCTAAATCCGGGGATTGGCGAGTCTTTTCGACTCGACACCCGCCCGGGGCCTTCCGCTGACCGCCTCACACGCTGCGCTGGAACCGGCCGGAGGATTCGCCGAATCCCTCGATCAGCGCCTCGGTCCCCTCGACCTGCGCCAGGCGCGCCTTGACGTCGTTCAACCACCGCATATTCGCCTCGCTGCCGTCTTCACCCAAAGCCAGCTCGGCATCCTTCAATTCCCTAAGTAAGGAGTGGGATTGTCGATGCAAGGCAACGAGTTGCTGCCACGTCGAAAGGACGTCCTCGCGCGCCGCCTTGGGGCCCGCCCCCCACACCGCCGAGGTCGTAATCGCCCGCTCAACCCGCTGCAATTGCTCGGATAATCCTGCCTTAACCAAATCTGCGCGGAGCTTCTCGGCCTGCTCGGCCGGATCGTCGCCGCGGTGGTGATGCTGGGCGAAGGCGGCGATGATCGCCGCCCGCAGCCGGTGCGCCTCTGGATGGGCGAATTCCAGTGCGGCGATTTCCTCCAGATGGTCGTCGAGCAGCCAGGGGTGGTTGAGCAGCGAGATCAGGATCAGGGCCTCGCGGCGCGACATCGCCGAGCGCTGGCCGCGCATGATCGGGCTGGCAATCAGGTCCGGGCTGGCAATCTGGTAGGGGCCGCGGCCCAGCATCGGCGTCGGTTGTCCCGGACGCCCGCGCGGGGCAAACCCGCCGCCGCCCTGTGTAAAACCGCCGCGCGGGCGTCCGGGAC
>NZ_JAZDRK010000044.1:0-5625 GCF_047501505.1 Rhodopseudomonas sp. G2_2311 | reverse complement strand
AAACGCCGCCTCTTTTGGAGGCGGCGTTTTGTTTGGTTGGACATCGTGTGTTTTGAGGATCTCTTGTGCTTTGCAGGCCTGGCGGCGACCTACTCTCCCGCGTCTTGAGACGGAGTACCATTGGCGCTGAGGAGTTTAACGGCCGTGTTCGGGATGGGAACGGGTTCAGGCTCCTCGCTAGAACCACCAGGCCGGCGAAGGACAAGAGCACGAAGCAACAACTGGTGGTCACCACATGTGTGGTGGACACTGATAATGAGAGCAATCAAGCCAATCGAACGATTAGTACCGGTAAGCTACATGCATTGCTGCACTTCCACACCCGGCCTATCAACGTGGTCGTCTTCCACGGTTCTCGAGGGAATGCTCGTTTTGAGGTGGGTTTCCCGCTTAGATGCTTTCAGCGGTTATCCCGTCCGTACATAGCTATGCTGCACTGCCGCTGGCGCGACAACAGCTCCACCAGAGGTACGTTCACCCCGGTCCTCTCGTACTAGGGGCAAATCCTCTCAACATTCCTACACCCACGGCAGATAGGGACCGAACTGTCTCACGACGTTCTGAACCCAGCTCACGTACCACTTTAATCGGCGAACAGCCGAACCCTTGGGACCTTCTCCAGCCCCAGGATGTGATGAGCCGACATCGAGGTGCCAAACGACGCCGTCGATATGGACTCTTGGGCGTCATCAGCCTGTTATCCCCGGCGTACCTTTTATCCGTTGAGCGATGGCCCATCCACGCGGGACCACCGGATCACTATGACCGACTTTCGTCTCTGCTCGACTTGTTGGTCTCGCAGTCAGGCAGGCTTATGCCATTGTACTCGACGAACGATTTCCGACCGTTCTGAGCCTACCGTCGCACGCCTCCGTTACTCTTTGGGAGGCGACCGCCCCAGTCAAACTGCCCACCATGCGCTGTCCCGGATCCCGCTGAGGGAACGCGGTTAGATATCCATAACCATTAGGGTGGTATTTCACATTGCGGCTCCACCCGAGCTGGCGCCCGAGCTTCAAAGCCTACCACCTATTCTACACAAACAGTCACGAATACCAGCGCAAAGCTACAGTAAAGGTGCACGGGGTCTTTCCGTCTGACCGCAGGAACCCCGCATCTTCACGGGGAATTCAATTTCACTGAGTCTATGTTGGAGACAGCGGGGAAGTCATTACGCCATTCGTGCAGGTCGGAACTTACCCGACAAGGAATTTCGCTACCTTAGGACCGTTATAGTTACGGCCGCCGTTTACCGGGGCTTCAATTCAGAGCTTGCACTCCTCCTCTTAACCTTCCGGCACCGGGCAGGCGTCAGACCCTATACGTCATCTTGCGATTTCGCAGAGCCCTGTGTTTTTGTTAAACAGTTGCCACCCCCTGGTCTGTGCCCCCCCTGGTCGCTTGCGCGAACAGAGGGCCTCCTTATCCCGAAGTTACGGAGGTAAATTGCCGAGTTCCTTCAACATAGTTCTCTCAAGCGCCTTGGTATACTCTACCAGTCCACCTGTGTCGGTTTCGGGTACGGTCTGATGTGGAGGCTATTTCCTGGAACCCCGTCGAGGCCCGACCAATCCAGTAAGGTCGAACAACATAAGGGATTCGTCACCATCCACTGGCTCACGAATATTCACGTGATTCCCATCGACTACGCCTTTCGGCCTCGCCTTAGGGACCGGCTAACCCTGCGAAGATTAACTTTACGCAGGAACCCTTGGACTTTCGGCGACACTGTCTTTCACAGTGTTTGTCGTTACTCATGCCAGCATTCGCACTTCTGATACCTCCAGGCGCCCTCACGGGTCGCCCTTCGCAGGCTTACAGAACGCTCCGCTACCGCGTGCTTGCGCACACCCTAAGCTTCGGCTCGTGGCTTGAGCCCCGTTACATCTTCGGCGCAGAAACCCTTATTTAGACCAGTGAGCTGTTACGCTTTCTTTAAAGGATGGCTGCTTCTAAGCCAACCTCCTGGTTGTTTTGGGATTTCCACATCCTTTCCCACTTAGCCACGAATTGGGGGCCTTAGCTGTAGGTCAGGGTTGTTTCCCTCTCCACGACGGACGTTAGCACCCGCCGTGTGACTCCCGGATAGTACTCTCAGGTATTCGGAGTTTGGTTGGGTTTGGTAAGACGGTAAGTCCCCCTAGCCCATCCAGTGCTCTACCCCCTGAGGTATTCGTCCGAGGCGATACCTAAATATCTTTCGCGGAGAACCAGCTATTTCCCAGTTTGATTGGCCTTTCACCCCTAACCACAAGTCATCGGAGCCTTTTTCAACAGGCACCCGTTCGGTCCTCCAGTGAGTGTTACCTCACCTTCAACCTGCTCATGGCTAGATCACTAGGTTTCGGGTCTAATCCAACGAACTTGACGCCCTATTCAGACTCGCTTTCGCTGCGCCTACACCTATCGGCTTAAGCTTGCTCGTTAAATTAAGTCGCTGGCCCATAATACAAAAGGTACGACGTCACCCAGAACGTATCTTGGGCTCCGTCTGTTTGTAGGTGTCCGATTTCAGGAACTATTTCACTCCCCTCGTCGGGGTGCTTTTCACCTTTCCCTCACGGTACTGGTTCACTATCGGTCGCTGAGGAGTACTTAGGCTTGGAGGGTGGTCCCCCCATGTTCAGACAGGATTTCACGTGTCCCGCCTTACTCGAGCATCAATGGTCGCATTACTTGTACGGGGCTATCACCCTCTAAGGCTCTGCTTTCCTGACAGATTCCAATTGTCTTCCAATGATGACTGGCCTGGTCCGCGTTCGCTCGCCACTACTAGCGGAGTCTCGGTTGATGTCCTTTCCTCCAGGTACTTAGATGTTTCAGTTCCCTGGGTTCGCTTGAAACCTCCTATGTATTCAGAGATCTCATACCTTCTCTTGATAACCGGAAATCCAAACCCTCACGTCTCTTGCGAAACGCAAGGCCTTGGAGTTCCGGCTATCGAAGGTGGGTTTCCCCATTCGGAAATCCACGGATCAAAGCTTCTTCGCAGCTCCCCATGGCTTATCGCAGCGTAGCACGTCCTTCATCGCCTCTCAGCGCCAAGGCATCCGTCGAACACCCTTAAGGCACTTGATTGCTCTCATTATCAATGTCCACACACTCGGCAGAATGTACTTGCAAGCCATCCCGAAGGACGCATCTCGCAAACGGACATTGAATGAAAAGACCAGTTATTGCTTCGTAAGATCGAACCGATGGCGTGCGGTCAAGCTCGCCAACAAAGACCGTTTTACAACACGCAGGTCTTGCGACCGGCATGCGCCGAAAACGATCTGGAGATACGCGAACGGCGCCCCGTAGATTGCTCTACAAGACCCGAACCCGGATCGATCTCCTCTTCACGATGTCAGAAAACCCGCCAGGCTGCGCATTGCGCAAAGCCGGCGAATACAAGTTGCGGACGATGAGCCATCGTCGCTGTCCGGATGACAGCAACAAGGCGAAGCCGAGGTCACTATGATGTTCGTTCGATCATCGTCCATCTGGTGGAGCCAGACGGGATCGAACCGACGACCTCATGCTTGCAAAGCACGCGCTCTCCCAGCTGAGCTATGGCCCCGTAACCAGAAGACGAATGCTGCGCTCGACAAAATGGTGGGCCTGGGAAGACTTGAACTTCCGACCTCACGCTTATCAAGCGCGCGCTCTAACCAACTGAGCTACAAGCCCTCAGCACGAGAGGCCGCAAGCAAACCACCGGCCGGCAGACGCCAGGCCAATCGACTTGCGCGCACCCCAGGCGCGTGTTCGTCCGCGAAGAAAGAGAAACGAAGACGGCGAAATCCCGCCAATGAGGCTCGTATGACTTAGAGCCTCTGATGTTTCTAAAACAGGTCGATAACAGCAAGCTGTTGAAGACCCATCCTTAGAAAGGAGGTGATCCAGCCGCAGGTTCCCCTACGGCTACCTTGTTACGACTTCACCCCAGTCGCTGACCCTACCGTGGCCGGCTGCCCCCATTGCTGGTTAGCGCACCGTCTTCAGGTAAAGCCAACTCCCATGGTGTGACGGGCGGTGTGTACAAGGCCCGGGAACGTATTCACCGTGGCATGCTGATCCACGATTACTAGCGATTCCAACTTCATGGGCTCGAGTTGCAGAGCCCAATCCGAACTGAGACGGCTTTTTGAGATTTGCGAAGGGTCACCCCTTAGCTTCCCATTGTCACCGCCATTGTAGCACGTGTGTAGCCCAGCCCGTAAGGGCCATGAGGACTTGACGTCATCCCCACCTTCCTCGCGGCTTATCACCGGCAGTCTCCTTAGAGTGCTCAACTAAATGGTAGCAACTAAGGACGGGGGTTGCGCTCGTTGCGGGACTTAACCCAACATCTCACGACACGAGCTGACGACAGCCATGCAGCACCTGTGCTCCAGGCTCCGAAGAGAAGGTCACGTCTCTGCGACCGGTCCTGGACATGTCAAGGGCTGGTAAGGTTCTGCGCGTTGCGTCGAATTAAACCACATGCTCCACCGCTTGTGCGGGCCCCCGTCAATTCCTTTGAGTTTTAATCTTGCGACCGTACTCCCCAGGCGGAATGCTTAAAGCGTTAGCTGCGCCACTAGTGAGTAAACCCACTAACGGCTGGCATTCATCGTTTACGGCGTGGACTACCAGGGTATCTAATCCTGTTTGCTCCCCACGCTTTCGTGCCTCAGCGTCAGTAATGGCCCAGTGAGCCGCCTTCGCCACTGGTGTTCTTGCGAATATCTACGAATTTCACCTCTACACTCGCAGTTCCACTCACCTCTGCCATACTCAAGACTTCCAGTATCAAAGGCAGTTCTGGAGTTGAGCTCCAGGCTTTCACCTCTGACTTAGAAACCCGCCTACGCACCCTTTACGCCCAGTGATTCCGAGCAACGCTAGCCCCCTTCGTATTACCGCGGCTGCTGGCACGAAGTTAGCCGGGGCTTATTCTTGCGGTACCGTCATTATCTTCCCGCACAAAAGAGCTTTACAACCCTAGGGCCTTCATCACTCACGCGGCATGGCTGGATCAGGCTTTCGCCCATTGTCCAATATTCCCCACTGCTGCCTCCCGTAGGAGTTTGGGCCGTGTCTCAGTCCCAATGTGGCTGATCATCCTCTCAGACCAGCTACTGATCGTCGCCTTGGTGAGCCATTACCTCACCAACTAGCTAATCAGACGCGGGCCGATCTTTCGGCGATAAATCTTTCCCCGTAAGGGCTTATCCGGTATTAGCACAAGTTTCCCTGTGTTGTTCCGAACCAAAAGGTACGTTCCCACGCGTTACTCACCCGTCTGCCACTGACGTATTGCTACGCCCGTTCGACTTGCATGTGTTAAGCCTGCCGCCAGCGTTCGCTCTGAGCCAGGATCAAACTCTCAAGTTGGACTTGAACTTTGAACCGGCTGATCACAACGTTTGACGAGGTCCCACCATCACCAGCAATCCGAAGATCGCCGGCTCGTCGCAGCGCTTCACAGCGCTCGCGAACATGGTGTTTCCTTGAAAACGTGTACCGCCGAAGTCTTTCGTCCGGTCCCAATCCCAGAAAGCCGAAGCTTCCTAAAACCGAGACCCGCAAGGACTTCGCCGTCCACGTTTCTCTTTCTTCTTCTTCACTTGTCAAACAGCCCGAGATCCAAAGATCTCA
>NZ_JAZDRK010000043.1:0-6437 GCF_047501505.1 Rhodopseudomonas sp. G2_2311 | reverse complement strand
GAGCTGCCTTGGGCGGCGCGGGTGCAGGGCGCGGGCCGGGCGGCGGCGCTTCCTTCTTCTTTTCCTCGGACGGGGCCGGCGCTGGGCCGCCCTGCACCGCCTGCGCGAGCAGCATCGGCGCGGACGCGCTCTCGGCCGCCGCGGGATGACCGATCAGCGACCCGAGCGTCAGCGCCGTGGTCGCGAGCAGTGCAACATTTAGCTTCGTCATCAAACAGACCCTCAATGGAGCAGGCGGATGTCGCGCGACGCAGTCGAACGGTGATCCGCCGTGTTCCGATGAACGACAAGGCGTGAGGCTCAATTGTGGCAACTGGGTTCAGCCGAAGAGAAATAATTCCGCCGCGTTCGAGGCTCGAACGCGGCGGTATTCATCAGGAGTTCAGGACGGGGATAAGCAGTACGGCGACAGATGACTGGTTGGTACACAGCGTACTAACACGCACGCGGTGACGTCCTGACGATCAGCGAGGGCCGACCTCACGCCACGCCAGGATTGGGAGCGCCGGGACCGGGAGGCGATCGCACGGGCAGTTCGTCCGGCATCTGTCCAGGGAGTTCATCCGGCTGCGGTGGCGGCCCCGGCTCGGTGATCGGCGGCGGGATATCCGGATTAGGATTGCCCGGCGGCTGCTCCAGCGGCGGCTCGGTCGGCGTACCGGGCGTGCTCGGCGGCACCTCCGGCGGAGGCGTCGCGGGTCCGGGATTGTTCGGGACTTCCTGAGGCTCGCCGGGCGCCATCTAGATCGCCACCTTAGCGTTCTCGCCGAGATCGGGCCGGCCGCCGGTCGCAGCCGCCACCATCATCTTGGCGTAGCTCACCAGGGTGCCGGGCGAATCCCAGTACTCGGCCTCCTCGGGCGTCACCTTCAACACGCGGATGTTCGGATCATCCGGGCTGTCCCACCACGCCTTGGCCTCGGTGCCGAACAGCTCCTTGATCTTGGCGCGATCGTTGCTAATCGCCGCGTAGCCGGTGACCGAGACGTACTTCTGGGCACTGGCGTTGGCGAAGCCGAGATTGACGTGGTGATCCTGCGCGATCTCCTCATCCTTGTGGCGGCGGACGTCGGTGAGGAAATAAATCGCGCCTTCTTCGGGCCTCACATAGGCGGCCATCGGACGCGAGCGGATCTTTTCGCCGTCGCGCGTCGCCAGCATTGCGAAGGTGATCTTCTTCATCAGATCCCAGGCGTGCTGCGCATTGCCCTCGTTATCGGTGGTTGCGGCCATGTTTCATCTCCCTGTGCGTCAGCCGCGATAACGATCGCTTTGCAGCGATGTTCCGGGGAGGTGAACGCGCCACTCCCGTCATTGCGAGCGAAGCGAAGCAATCCAGCGCCGCGCCGTGGAGCGCTGGATTGCTTCGTCGCTGCGCTCCTCGCAATGACGGAGTGAAAGTAGTGAGCAAAAGAAAACGGCCGGGCGTAGGCCCGGCCGTCGTGACAAATGGATGATTGCGTAGCTCAGATCTGGCGTTCGACCAGCTTCAGCTTGAGATTGGCGATCGCTTCCGACGGGTTGAGACCCTTCGGGCACGCCTTGGCGCAGTTCATGATGGTGTGGCAGCGATAGATCCGGAACGGATCTTCGAGGTTGTCTAGGCGCTCGCCGGTGGCCTCATCCCGGCTGTCTTCGACCCAGCGGGTCGCCTGCAGCAGCGCGGCCGGGCCGAGGAAGCGGTCCGAGTTCCACCAGTAGCTCGGGCACGAGGTCGAGCAGCAGGCGCACAGGATGCACTCGTACAGGCCGTCGAGCTTCTCGCGGTCGGAGTGGCTCTGACGCCATTCCTTCTGCGGGGTCGGCGTCACGGTCTGCAGCCAGGGCTGGATCGAGGCGTACTGCGCGTAGAAGTTGGTCAGGTCGGGAACCAGATCCTTCACCACCGGCTGATGAGGCAGCGGGTTGATCTTCACCGCGTCGTCGCGAACGTCGTCCATCGCCTTGGTGCAGGCCAGCGTGTTCTCGCCGTCGATGTTCATCGCGCACGAGCCGCACACGCCTTCGCGGCAGGAGCGGCGGAAGGTCAGGGTCGGATCGATGTTGTTCTTGATCCAGATCAGGCCGTCGAGAACCATCGGGCCGCAGTCGTGCTTGTCGACGTAGTACGTGTCGACGCTCGGGTTCTTGCCGTCGTCCGGATTCCAGCGATAGACGCGGAATTCACGAACCTCGGTCGCGCCTTCCGGCTTCGGCCAGGTCTTGCCGCCGACAATCTTCGAATTCTTCGGAAGTGCGAATTCAACCATCTCGTTGCCTCTGGCTCTGCGCGTCATTGCCGGGCTTGACCCGGCAATCCACCTTCTTGCGAAGATGATGGATGCCCGGGTCAAGCCCGGGCATGACAGTTCGTTCTCTGGCGATTAATACACCCGCGGCTTCGGCGGAATGTACTGAACGTCGTTGGTCATCGTGTAGTCGTGCACCGGCCGGTAATCGATCGTCACGTCGCCCTTGTCACCGATCCAGGCCAGCGTGTGTTTCATCCAGTTGGCGTCGTCGCGATCCGGGAAGTCTTCGCGGGCGTGAGCGCCGCGGCTCTCGGTGCGGTTGGCGGCCGAGTTCATCGTCACCACCGCCTGGACGATCAGGTTGTCGAATTCCAGGGTCTCGACGAGATCCGAATTCCACACCAGCGAGCGATCCGACACGCCGACATCGCCGACGCTACCATAGACGTTGGCGATCAGTTCCTTGCCCTCGGCGAGGACTTCGCCGGTACGGAACACCGCGCAGTTGTTCTGCATCACGTGCTGCATCCGCTCGCGCAGCTTGGCGGTCGGGGTGCCGCCCTTGGCGTAGCGATACTTGTCGAGGCGGCCGAGCGACATGTCGGCGGAGTTCGCCGGCAGCTCGGGCTGCTTGCCGTTCGGCACCAGCTTCTCGGCGCAGCGCAGCGCCGCGGCGCGGCCGAACACCACGAGGTCGATCAGCGAGTTGGAGCCGAGGCGGTTGGCGCCGTGCACCGACACGCAGGCGGCTTCGCCGATCGCCATCAGGCCTGGCACCACCGCGTTGTCGTCGCCGTCCTTCTTGGTGACGACTTCGCCGTGGAAGTTGGTCGGGATGCCGCCCATGTTGTAGTGCACGGTCGGCAGGATCGGAATCGGCTCGCGGGTGACGTCGACCCCGGCGAAGATCCGCGCCGATTCCGAAATGCCCGGCAGCCGTTCGTGCAGCACTTCCGGCGCCAGATGGTCGAGGTGCAGGAAGATGTGGTCCTTCTTCTTGCCGACGCCGCGACCTTCGCGCATTTCGATCGTCATCGCGCGCGAAACCACGTCGCGCGAGGCGAGATCCTTGGCCGACGGCGCGTAGCGTTCCATGAAGCGCTCGCCTTCGGAGTTGACCAGATAGCCGCCCTCACCGCGGGCGCCTTCGGTCACCAGACAGCCCGAACCGTAGATGCCGGTCGGGTGGAACTGAACGAACTCCATGTCCTGCAGCGGCAGGCCGGCGCGCAGCGCCATCGCGCCGCCGTCGCCGGTGCAGGTGTGCGCCGACGTGCAGGAGGCGTAGGCGCGGCCGTAGCCGCCGGTCGCCAGAATGGTGGTCTGGGCCTTGAAGCGATGGATGGTGCCGTCGTCGAGCTTCAGCGCCACGACGCCGCGGCAGCAGCCCTGATCGTCCATGATCAGGTCGATGGCGAAGAACTCGATGTAGAACTCGGCCGAATGGCGCAACGCCTGACCGTACATCGTGTGCAGCATGGCGTGGCCGGTGCGGTCGGCGGCCGCGCAGGTGCGCTGCGCCTGGCTCTTGCCGAACTCGGTGGTCATGCCGCCGAAAGGACGCTGATAGATCTTGCCTTCCTCGGTGCGCGAGAACGGCACGCCCCAATGCTCGAGCTCGTACACCGCTTCCGGCGCGTTGCGGACCATGTACTCGATCGAGTCCTGATCGCCGAGCCAGTCCGACCCCTTCACGGTGTCGTACATGTGCCAGCGCCAGTCGTCCTTGTGCATGTTGCCGAGCGAGGCCGAGATGCCGCCCTGCGCCGCCACGGTGTGGGAGCGGGTCGGGAACACCTTGGTGATGCAGGCGGTGCGGAGGCCCGCTTCGCTGCAGCCGACCACCGCGCGCAGGCCCGCGCCGCCGGCGCCGACCACCACGACGTCATAGGTGTGGTCCTCGATCGGATAGGCGTAGCCGCCCGCCGCCGGGGCGCCGTTGACGTTCGCCGCCATGCCTTAAACTCCGGATGCCATTTTGAAAATCGCAAAGATCGCGGCCAGAGCCACGGCGATCGAGAAGAAGTTGTTGGCCATGATGGTGACCAACTTGAGCTTTTCGTTCTGGACGTAGTCTTCGATCACCACCTGCATGCCGATCTTCATGTGGATCGCCGATGCGATGATGAACAGGATCATGATCAGCGAAATCAGCGGCGAGCCGAGGATCTGCGCGGCGGCCGCCTGGTTGCGGCCGAGCAGCATCATGATCACCACGATGGTCGGCAGGATCAGCAGCGTCATGGCGACGCCGGTGATGCGCTGACGCCAGAAGTCCGAGGTTCCGGAACCGGCCGGGCCGAATTTGCGGACCTTGCCGATCGGGGTGCGCATCGAGGACGGCGTGCGCGCGCCGTGTGCGTCGCCGCTCATCGGGCCACCCCCATCGAATAGGCAATCACCCAGAGCAGAACGGTCAGCACAATGCCGCCGATCAGCGCCGCCCAGGTCAGCCATTCGCGGTCGGCGGTCTTGAAGCCGTAGCCGAGGTCCCAGACGAAATGGCGGACGCCGCTGAGCATGTGGTGCATCAGCGACCAGGTGTAGCCGAACACGATCAACCGGCCGATCCAGGAGCCGGTAAAGGCCTGGACGTTGGCGTAGGCGGTCGGGCCGGCGGCGCAGGCGATCAGCCACCACGCCAGCAACAAGGTTCCAGAATACAGGGCAATGCCGGTGGCACGATGGACGATGGACATCGTCATCGTCAGGCTCCAGCGGTAGGCCTGCATGTGAGGCGAAAGCGGTCGTTCGATCCTGGCGGTCATCGGCTCAATCGGTTGGCGGCGAGCGGACAGGGCCCCGGGGAGAGGCTCGCGAAGGTGCCTCTATTTACGGAGCTCATTGATTGAGCGCAACGATGAAATGACATCCACAGAATTTCAGTTCATTTTTTGAAGTCGCGTCGATGCAAGGCCCTGGCAGCGTTCCCTCGGTGGCGGGGTGCTCCGAGCGCTGAAGGTCGATTCACAACCCGGGAGCCGGCACCGAGTTGCGGCCGCGAGGCGGCGGCTGCAGCTCGGTGCAAACTGGACGAATTCTGATCGGCAGCCAGCGCGCCCGCTTTCGCGACCCGCCGCCGCATGCGACAGTTTGGCCATCATCGCCGGGATTTCCCTGTCCCGCAGCACCGCGTTCAGTCTGCATGAGCCACGATCATCATCACCATCACGGCCCCGGTGCCGCGCACGGCGGCGGCGGTCACAGCCACGCGCCGAAGGATTTCGGCCGCGCCTTTGCGATCGGTATCACCCTGAACCTGGTGTTCGTGGTTGCCGAAGCGGCATTCGGTTACTTCAGCAACTCGATGGCACTGATTGCCGACGCCGGCCACAATCTGTCCGATGTCGCCGGACTGGTGGTGGCATGGATCGCGGCCGGGCTGGCGAAGCGTCCGCCGTCGGCGCGTTACACCTATGGGCTACGCGGCTCCTCGATTCTCGCGGCGCTGTTCAACGCCGTCTTCCTACTGCTCGCAGTCGGCGCGATCGGCTGGGAAGCGGTGGTGCGTCTGTTCACGCCCGAGCCAGTCGCAGGTATCACCGTGATGGTGGTGGCCGGCATCGGCATCGTCATCAATGCCGTCACCGTCTGGCTGTTCGCGTCGGGCCGGCACACCGACCTCAACATCCGCGGCGCTTACTTGCACATGGCGGCCGATGCGGCGGTGTCGGCGGCCGTGGTGGTGGCCGGCGTGATCATCCTGTTCACCGGCTGGTACTGGATCGATCCGGCCGTCAGCCTGCTGGTCGCGGTGGTGATCGTGTGGGGGACGTGGGGCCTGTTGCGCGACTCCACCGCGCTGTCGCTCGCCGCGGTGCCGCGCGGCATCGACCCGACGGCAGTTCGAGCGTTCCTGTCGAAATTGCCCGGCGTCACGCAAGTGCACGACCTGCACATCTGGGGGATGTCGACCACCGAAGTCGCGCTGACCTGCCATCTGGTGATGCCCGGCGGCTCGCCGGGCGATCCGTTCCTGGTCGACCTCGCCCACGAGCTGCAGCACGATTTCGGCATCGCGCACACCACCGTGCAGATCGAAACGGACCCCAACACCGTGTGCGCCCTGGCGCCGGATCACGTGGTGTAGGTGATCGTCGTGGACTGGCCGCGCTTCGTGCTAAGCGCACGCGACCTGTAGGACGAGCCGCACGCGGCCCCCCTCCCCCTGGGGGAGGGTCGGCCGAGCGAAGCGGAGGCCGGGGT
>NZ_JAZDRK010000042.1:0-6470 GCF_047501505.1 Rhodopseudomonas sp. G2_2311 | reverse complement strand
GCGCTCCGCCGCCGGCTCCCCCGCATGCGGCCCCGCCGCCTCCGCCGGCTCCGAAGCCTCCGGCTCCGCCGACGGCTGCGCCCGCAGAGCGTCCTGCTGCGCCCCCGCCCGCCGCTGCGCCAAGCCGTCCGCCTGCGCCGCCGGCCGGCGAAGCGCCGCAGCGCCGTGGCCCGCCGCCCGGCGCCACTCCGCCGAACGCAGCCGCTCCAGATGCTGCCAAGCAGCCGCCCGCCGGTGAAGCGCCCCAACGCCGTGGCCCGCCTCCCGGCGCGCCGGGTGCTACCCCGCCGAATGCAGGCACACCGGGTGTGACCCCGCCTTCGGGCGAAGCGCCCCGCCGTGGTCCGCCGCCGCCGCCCGCTTCTGCCAATCCGCCGCCCGCCGCCGCGCCGACGCCGGCCCCCTCGGCTCAGCCGCAAGCTGCGCCGACATCGCCGAATCCGTCGGGTCCAGCCGTTGCACCAGGCGCTCGTCAGCCGGGTGAACGGGGTCCGCAACCGGGCGCTCCTGCGGGCGGTCCGCCGCCGCGGCCGCAAGCTGGTCCGGGTGCTCCCGGCGCCGGCCCGGCTGTCGCTCCGCCGCCCGGCCAACCGCAGCCGGCCCAGCCGCAGCCCGGTCAGCCGACGGCAGGTCCCGCGGTCGTTCCGCCACCACCTCCGCCGCCGGCCGTGACGGCGCCGATCCCTGCCGCGCCACCGCCGCCGCAGGCGCTGACTCCGATCGCTCCCGGCGCGCAGGCGCCTGGGCCGCGCAACCTCTCCGACTTCCGTAGCCAGCGCCGCGAAGTCAACGAGAACGGACGGATCGTGATCACTGAGCCGGGTCGCATCATCGTGCGCGATCCGAGCGGTCAGGAGTTCATCCGCCACAACGAGGTGGATCGCTTCCGCTATGGCGCGCGCGACATCCGGGTCGACGATCGCGGCGACGAACGCCGCACCATCGTGATCCGGCCCGATGGCAGCGAGATCATCAACGTCACCGGGCGCGACGGTCAGCTGCTGCGGCGTATCCGCCGCGACCGCGACGGCCGCGAGATCATCATCATCGACAACAGCTACGGTCCGCGGGACCGGGCGAACTTCTATGTCGACCTGCCGCCGCCGGTGATCCGGATTCCGCGCGACCGCTACATCGTCGACTACGAGGACGCATCGCCGGAGCTGATCTACGAAACCCTGGAAGCGCCCCCGGTCGAACGGATCGAGCGTCGCTACACCATGGACGAGATCCGCTACAGCCCGGCGGTGCGGCAGCGGATGCCGTCGATCGACCTCAACACCATCAACTTCGACACCGGCTCGTGGGACATCCCCCCGGATCAGGCTGCGAAGCTGCAGGTGATTGCGGACGGTCTCAACCGCGCGATCCAGCGTAACCCGCGGGAGGTGTTCCTGATCGAAGGCCACACCGATGCGGTCGGCAATGACACCGACAATCTGTCGCTGTCGGATCGTCGCGCCGAGGCGGCTGCCGCACTGCTGACTCAGCAGTTCGGGGTGCCGGCCGAGAACCTGACCTCGCAGGGCTATGGCGAGCAGTATCTGAAGATCCAGACCCAGGCTCCGGAGCGTCAGAACCGCCGCGTCACGATCCGGCGCATCACGCCGCTCCTCAATGGCGGTCAGGCGTCGCTGCCGCCGCCGCCTCCGGGCGTGGCACCGCCGCGCTGAGCGGACGGTAGCCTCTCGACACCAAAAAAGCCGCGGACCCGTCCGCGGCTTTTCCTTTTGGCGTGTGCTGCTGTCCTCAGCGCATCACCACCACCTGAGTGCCGACCGGGACGCGCTCGTACAGATCGGTGATGTCGTCATTCAGCATCCGGATGCAGCCATACGACACGAAGCCGCCGATCGACTGCGGCCGGTTGGTGCCGTGAATGGCGTATTCGCCGCCCGCCAGCGTCATCGCCGCGACACCCATCGGGTTGGCGGGCGATCCGCCCGGGATCACGTCCGGGATGGTCGGGACATCGCGCTTGACGTCGGCCGGCGGAGCCCAGGCCGGATTGCGATATTTGCCGTCGATTTTGGTGGTGCCGGCCCACTGCTTGCCGGCCTTGCCGACGCCGACCGGATAACGCACCGCATGGCCCGGCTCGACCACTAGGTACAGCCGCCGCTCGCCGGTCCTGACCACGATCGTCCCCGGCGAATAATCGCCGCGGAAAACGACCAGGTCGGGCCGCGCCTCGGCCTGCGGTGCGGTCAGCACGCCGGCGCCCGCCAACACCGCGACCGCCATGGCCAATTTCGCCGAACGAGATCCAAAAGACATTCAGTCTCTCCAGTTTCCTCGCACCGGACAGCTTCGCTCCGGCGCCCCTCAGCGCCCGCGATGGTCGCGGCGTGAACTAACCAATGGGTGTGTGCTGGACGACCGAAATGAACGCGGGCGTACCATTGAAGAAAAATCCGGGGAACAAAGTAAATGTCCGGCAAACAACACCCGCCTCCAAAATGGCCGCGGGGCCGCGTTCATCGCTCGGATGTGATCGAATCAGCACAGCTTGACCGGGGCGAAAGCCGCCCCGGCGCTGCTGTGTATCAACGTCCACGCGATCCCGGCGCCCGTACCCGCCAGACGCGAAAAGGCCCCGCCTGCGAATCACAGGCGGGGCCTTTGGAGAGTGGCTGCGTCCGCAGGGCTCGGTTAGCCCGCCTAGTGGTGCTTGTTCTGGCGATGCTCGACCAGATCGTCGACGACCGCCGGATCGGCCAGCGTCGAGGTGTCGCCGAGCGAGGACGGCTCGTCCTCGGCGATCTTGCGCAGGATACGGCGCATGATCTTGCCGGAGCGGGTCTTGGGCAGGCCGGGCGCGAACTGGATCAGGTCGGGCGAGGCGATTGGACCGATGTCCTTGCGGACCCAGGCGACCAGCTCCTTGCGCAGCTCCTCGGTCGGCTCTTCGCCGGCCATCAGGGTGACGTAGGCGTAGATGCCCTGGCCCTTGATGTCGTGCGGATAGCCGACCACGGCCGCTTCCGACACCTTGGGGTGCGCGACCAGCGAGGATTCGACCTCGGCGGTGCCCATACGGTGACCCGAGACGTTGATGACGTCGTCGACTCGGCCGGTGATCCAGTAGAAGCCGTCGGCGTCGCGCCGGCAGCCGTCGCCGGTAAAGTACTTGCCCTTATAGGCCGAGAAATAGGTCTGCTCGAACCGGGCATGGTCGCCGTACACGGTGCGCATCTGGCCCGGCCATGAGCGGGCGAGGCAGAGGTTGCCGGTGCATTCGCCTTCCAGCACGTTGCCCTCCGGATCCAGGATCTCGGGCACCACGCCGAAGAACGGCCGGGTCGCCGAGCCGGGCTTCAGCTTGGTGGCGCCGGGCAGCGGGGTGATCAGGATGCCGCCGGTCTCGGTCTGCCACCAGGTGTCAACGATCGGGCAACGGTCCTCGCCGACGACGCGGTGGTACCACTCCCAGGCTTCCGGATTGATCGGCTCGCCAACCGAGCCGAGCAGGCGGAGCGACTTGCGCGAGGTCTTCTTCACCGGCTCATCGCCGGCCTGCATCAGCGCGCGGATTGCGGTCGGCGCGGTGTAGAAGATGTTGACCTTGTGCTTGTCGATGACTTCCCAGAACCGCGAATTGCTCGGGTAGTTGGGCACGCCCTCGAACATCAGCGTGGTCGCGCCGTTGGCGAGCGGTCCGTACAGGATGTAGCTGTGTCCGGTGACCCAGCCGACGTCGGCGGTGCACCAGTAGATGTCACCGTCGTGGTAGTCGAAGACGTACTGGTGCGTCATCGACGCGAACACCAGATAGCCGCCGGTGGTGTGCAGCACGCCCTTCGGCTGGCCGGTCGAGCCCGAGGTGTAGAGGATGAACAGCGGGTCTTCGGCGTGCATGTGCTCGACCGGGCACTCGGTCGTCACCATCTCGGCCGCTTCGTGGTACCAGAAGTCGCGGACGTCATCCATTTCGACCGCGGCGCCGGTGCGCTTGACCACCATCACCCAGTCCACGCCGTCGCACTTCTTCAGTGCCGCGTCGACATTGGCCTTCAGCGGCACCTTGCGGCCGCCGCGCAGGCCTTCGTCGGCGGTGATCACGATCTTCGACTTACAGTCATTGATGCGGCCCGCGAGGCTGTCGGGCGAGAAGCCGGCGAACACGACCGAGTGGATCGCGCCGATCCGGGCGCAGGCCAGCATCGCGAACGCGGCCTCCGGGATCATCGGCAGATAGATGGTGACGCGGTCGCCCTTGCCGACATTGCGGTTGCGCAGGATGTTGGCGAACTTGCAGACCTCGTCGTGCAGCTCGCGATAGGTGATGCTGCGCGACTGCGAAGGATCGTCACCTTCCCAGATAATCGCGACCTGGTCGCCGCGCTTGTCGAGGTGGCGGTCGATGCAATTGTAGGCGGCGTTGAGAACGCCGTCCTCAAACCACTTGATCGAAACATTGCCGGGCGCAAACGACCAGTTGTCGATCTTGGTCGGCGCCTTGATCCAGTCGACGCGCTTGGCGTGCTCCGCCCAGAATCCGGTCGGATCCGTGACCGAGCGCTCGTACATCTGGCGATATTTGGCGTCGTCGACGAAGGCGCGGCTCGCCCACTCTGCGGGCACGTCGTAGATCTTCTCGGACATTTGTTCCTCCACAAAAACGCGGTCGATGCCGCACCCGCCGTCGGTGCTCGACCGCAACCCCGCTGCAACCGGCGACTCACCCGCCAACGAGTCTGGCTCCGCCGATCGTTGATCCTGCGATCCGGGCGAAGTCATGGAAACGCTACGGGGGAGCATCGCCGGTGAAGAGACGTGCGATCGTCTCAGCCTCCGGCTGTTGTTGTTGAGACAATTATGCGTCGGCCCGCCGGGCCGCGACAAGCGGTGCAGTCATCCGACTTTCGGCGCTGATCGCGCGCATGTGCAGGGCCGTGATCGCGATGCGTGCGCCGCGGCGACGCGCCTCCCGGAACGAGTGTGGGGTTGGCGCATTAGCTGTGGGCTCTGGCGCGGGAATGTTAACGGCATGATCGATCGGCAGAATTTCGAACTTCCCGAAACCGGGACGGACGCATCGGTCGGTTCGGCCGGCGAGCCGGTGAGCGTTGCCGAGCTTGCCGAAGACCTCGGCCTGCATCTTGGCGAAGTCGATCATCTGACGATCCGCCGCATCAAGCGCGGCAAGCGCTGGCAGTATCTTCGCGCCGATGGTTCGCAGGTGAAACAGCAAAGCACCATTCGTCGGCTGAATGCGCTGGCGGTGCCGCCGGCCTACCAGGATGTCCGCTACGCCGCCGATCCGGTCTCGCATCTGCAGGCGGTCGGCCGCGATGCTGCCGGTCGGCTACAATACCGTTACCACTCGGATTGGGAGAAGGTCAGAGAAGCCCGCAAGGCGCATAGGTTGGCGCAGCTTGTCGGAGCGCTGCCGAAGATCCGTCGCGCCGTTGGCAAGCACCTATCGGGAGATGATCCGACCCGGGAGTTTGCGCTTGCGGCGGTCATCGAGCTGATCGCCCGCACAGCGATCCGTCCCGGCAGCGAGTCCTATGCGCGGCTCAACGGCACCCGCGGCGCCGCGACGCTGCTGAAGTCCAACGTGGCGATCGAGGACGACTGTGTGACGCTGTCGTTCAAAGCCAAGGGCGGTAAAGCGGTGCGCAAGGAATGCGGCGCCGCGCGGCTGGTGCGGGCCATCGGCATCTTGCGCAAGCTGCCGGGCAAACGGCTGTTTCAATACGTCGGCGCCGACGGCGCGGTGCATCCGGTCTCGACCTCGCAAGTCAACGTCTTCCTGCGCGAACTCGCCGGAATCCGGATTTCGCTGAAGGACTTTCGCACCCTGATGGCCTCGGCGGTGGTGCTGGAATCGCTGGCGCGGATCGAGCCTGCAACCAGCGCCCGCGGCCGCCGCAAGCAGGTGCTGGAGGCGGTGCGGATGGCCGCCGACGAGCTCGCCAACACCCCCTCGATCTGCCGCAAGAGCTATGTGCACGCCACCATCGTCACTGCATTTGAGGACGGCATTCTCGAACGGTTCGCTTCGACCCTGAAGGGCACCCGCTCCCAGGCCAAGCGCGAACAGCTGCTGGCCCAAGTGGTGATGGCAGCTGCAGCCTGAGGCCGCGCTTCAGTTCGGTGTCCAGCCGCAGGCAGCGAGCCGCGGGTGCATATGCGCGGGCGGCGGCGCGGTGACCACCACCGGCGGTTTGTTACGCGACAGCGGGATGACGATCTCGCGGGCATGCAGATGCAGCCGCGGTTCGCCGAACCGCGGCCCGTTGCCGTAGATGTTGTCGCCGAAGATCGGCCAACCCATCGCGGCGCAATGCACCCGGAGCTGATGGGTCCGGCCGGTGATGGGCTCGAGCGCCAGCCAGGTGAGCTGCGTCGGGGGCGTCGCATCGGATTTGGCGCCCGGCTTTCGAGACAGATCGTCACTCTCTCCCCGAGCAGAGTGAACTCCCTCTCCCGCTTGCGGGAGAGGGTTGGGGTGAGGGCGCCCC
>NZ_JAZDRK010000041.1:0-8060 GCF_047501505.1 Rhodopseudomonas sp. G2_2311 | reverse complement strand
GTGGTGGGGATTGGGTAGGGGGCTGGGAGTGAGGTTGCTTAATCCGAGGCGCAATGCCTTCTGCCACTGGGACGTGGACTACTATTTTCTTATTTCTAGACCACCCACGTCGATCACCTGAAGCGCTTCACCGTCCTTTGGCGCATTCCAAATCATTGCATTGAGATTTTTCTGCTCGTGTGTTGGTTCTTTTTGCAATTGGATGGATTTGCTCTTCGCAAACATTTCGGCCGTAGGAAGTACGGTAGGATTGAATGTACGGGATCGCGCCACGATAGAGACGTTCAACTTGTTTTCAAGCGTTACCATTACGATTGGATGACCCATTTTGGCGAATTTCGGTTCGAGCGTCTGCATATTCTCGTGCGAGAGAAAGATTCCGAATTCTGCGGCACATCCCGGTTCAACACCAAACACAAGTGTTTTCTTGCGGGCGGATTCGCTCGGACCTGCTCCAGTGAAGTAGTCAGAGGGCAAAAGTAGGCTGGCAGCATGCACGGCACCAAGCGCTGCGGGCTTAGGCAGTTCCCACTCAAAAACGGTCTTCGCCGGAATCGAAATGCCTTCTTCTCGCTTCTTCAGAAAATACTGCTTCTGGTAAGCTATGTAGCCACGCCCGTTCTCATGTAGGCTGACCTTGAACGAGCCCAGCAGAGTCTTCGAGCCCAAGTAGAAGTCGTTGCGGTTGCCCCAAAACATCCATGCGCTCGAAAAGCCGCCGCTCGCGTTTTCGGCAATCAATCGGACGCGGTCTTTGAACAATGCGTCAATACGCTTCTCGATCTCCTCGAAAATCATGGCACTACCTCAGGGATAAGCGTCGCGACGCAGGTGGATCAGTAAGCGTAGCCCGGGTGAGCGCAGCGACACCCGGGATCATCGACAATGCTCCTGCATGTCGCTGCGCTCATGCAGGCTACGCTGAACGCTGCCTCACGTCGCCGGCTTTACGTGCCATTCCACTGTCCCAGACGCTGTCGAACCGTTGCTCGCTCATGGTCTTTGTCTCCGCATCAGCGGTTCGATGCGGTCGGCTCACGCCCGCCGCGCCTTACTCACCTTCAGCTCCAACCCCGCGCGATCCTGCAGATAGCCGATCACGCTGAACAGGTTTTTCGCCTGCGGGTTGCCGCTGGGGCCGAACATCCGGATCAGGCTTTTGGGGGGCAGATCAGTCGCGGCGCCGAGTTGTTCGAAGCCGACGGTGGCCTTGATGTAGTCGCGCAGGACGGCTTTTCCGGTCTCGATATCGCCCTTGAGCATCACCTCGATCGCTTCCCGCAGGAGGGCGTCGGCGAATGCCGGGTCTTTCGCAACGCGGTTCTGGACCAACTCTTTGAAGCTCTTCGTATTAGCCATTGCTCAGTCCTGACCGCCGCTTCTTGTTCTGCTTGTAGTCGCGCCAATACACGATGGCTCGCGCGATATCGCTGCGTTGTCGCTTCTTGGTGCCACCGCAAAGCAGAATGACCAACGTATCGCCGTCACGGCCGAAATAGATCCGATAGCCGGGCCCGAAATCGATCTTGGTTTCGAGGACGCCTTCGCCGACCGACTTAACGTTGGAAAAATTGCCCAGGGACAGCCGAGTCACGGCCGTCGTGACCTTGGCGGCCGCCATGACGTCGAGCCCGTCGAGCCAATCCGCGAATGGGCTTTGCCGATCAGCCGAATAGTAGCGAATATCCAGCATGATCAACGGTAACATATGTGTTACTTTACGTCCAGTGCGCGCTCTATTCGATTGCGATCCGAGGTGGCCTGTACGGCCGCATCTTGGCCTGCTTGCCGGGCCAGCGGGCCTGCCGGGCGGTGTCCCGCCGTTAACGTTCTGCGCCTTCGCCGCCTTCGTCCAGCGCTCCCCCAGGTCCATCCCTGGTGTGGTGGCGCTCGCCTCCGCGCGAGATGCAGCTCGCCGCTTCTCGCGCGACCTGATTCGCTGTGATTCGTCACCGCTTTGTTCCGGCTGCGTTCGGAACGTTAAGGCGCGCGGTGGCGGCTGTCGCAGGGTGGGACACTTCGGCTGTCATCGGCGGCTTCGACGCCGCGACCGGGCCCGTGCTAGCGTCCCGACAACAACAGCAAACATCACAGGGAGATCGCCGATGATCACGACCGCCGCCAAGCGCGCCACGTTTCGCAAGCTGCACGAGGCCGGCTGTTTCGTGCTGCCGAATCCGTGGGATGTCGGCTCGGCGCGGGCGCTGGCGTCGCTCGGGTTTCAGGCGCTGGCCTCGACCAGTGCCGGCTTTGCGTGGTCGGCGGGGCGGGCGGACAATCAGGTCAGCTGCGACGATGTGCTGGCGCATCTGACGACGCTCTGCGCGGCGGTGGATCTGCCGGTCAATGCCGATTTCGAGAACGGCTTTGCCGACAGCCCCGACGGCGTCGCCGCCAATGTGACGCGCGCGATCACCACCGGCATTGCCGGGCTGTCGATCGAGAATACCACCACCGATCCGGCGCAGCCGTTTTACGACGACGCGCTCGCCGCCGAGCGCATCAAGGCGGCGCGGGCGGCGATCAACGCATCGGGCGAGGACGTCGTGCTGGTGGCGCGCTGCGAAGGTTTCTTCAAGGGTGAGCGCGATCTCGCCAAGACCACCGCGCGACTGGTGGCGTTCGCCGAAGCCGGTGCCGATTGCCTGTACGCGCCGGGCATCACTACCGAGGCCGAGATCACCACGCTGGTGAAGGCGGTGGCGCCGAAGCCGCTCAACGTGCTGATTGCCCAGCCGAGCATGACGGTGCCGATGCTCGCCGACCTCGGCGTCCGCCGCATCAGCGTCGGCGGCTCGCTGGCGCGCTGCGCCTGGGCCGGCTTCCTCGGCGCCGCGCGCGAGATCGCCGAGCAGGGCACGTTCACCGCATTCGCCGGGGCAACGAAGGGCGCGGAGCTGAACGGGCTGTTTGCGGGGAGGTAGTAGCTGCGACTGATTTGATGCGGAGGCCGCAATTCTAAGGGGGAGCCCGGGGGTAGACCGCATTCCGATCGCTCACGACGATCGATGTAGCAAGCGTAGCCCGCATGAGCGAAAGCGACATGCGGGTTGTCTTGTCGATAATCTCCCGCATTTCGCTTCGCTCATGCGGGCTACTTGCTGCGCCTGGGCCGGCTTCCTCGGCGCCGTGAACGTGCCCTGCTCGGCGATCCCGCGCTCGGCGACGTCGCCGCGAGCGCTCCCGGAGGAGCCTCGCCCCGGCCCTGACGGGGGATCATGTGGCAGGCCGCCGTCGCGGCCGTCGCCCCGCGCCGCGTTCAGATCGTTCGACCGGTTAACTCTTCCGCGCCGTTCACCGCCTTGGGCGAGGGGAGCGGCCTCCAGCCTTGGTGTGAGCGGGAAGGCGGGCGCACAACTTGCAGCGTTCGCTACGGCGGCTGCGCCGATTCGCAGTGATTCGTCGTCGCTTTGTTCCGCCTGCGTGCCGAACGTTAATCCGAGCCAGGCGGGCTGTCGCAGAGCGGGACACCATCGGCCGTGCTTGGCCCGGTGCCCGGCGCTAAAAACACGAATGCCCGGGGCAGGGCCCGGGCATTTGAAATTCGATTGAGCAATGAGGCGACCGCCGCGGCGGCCGGCGGGAACCCGTCAGGTTCCGGCCTTCACCTCTTGCACCGCCTGGGCATAGAACTCGGCCATCTTGGCGCGCAGTTCGGTCTCCGGCAGGTTGATGCCCTTGTCGGTCAGATCCTTGGTGACCTTGCGCACCACGTCGTCGTCGCCGGCCTCTTCCAGGTCGGCGATCACCACCTCTTTGGCGTAGGCGGCGGCAGCGTCGCCGGACAGGCCGAGCTTCTCGGCGATCCAGAGGCCCAGCAGCTTGTCGCGGCGCGCCTCGGCCTTGAACTTCTGCTCTTCGTCGAGCGCGAACTTCCTCTCGAAGCCTTCTTCGCGCTTGTCGAACGTGGTCATGTCTGTTGTTCCGATCTTGAGCCGGCAGAAGGGCCGGTTTGCGGTGGGCAGGTTCGATGCCTAGATATCCAGAGCCGCCCGTTAAGACAACTGCCACAATGGCGCACAGCGAGGGGTAAAACTCCCGGGCCACCCGGCCGGATCGATTGTATCGGGGGGGCCAATCAGCTAGGTTGCAGCGAGGCTGGGTTCTCGTTCTGTTTCCTATTCCTGGCCTTTCGGCAGCTCCGCCGTGGGCCGCTTTCGTCAGACGGAGCCCACCACCCGATGGATTTCAACAAAACACGGTACATCCCCATGAGCCGGCGACGTCGCATTTACGAAGGCAAGGCCAAGGTGCTGTATGAAGGTCCGGAACCCGGAACGCTGATTCAGCACTTCAAGGATGACGCCACCGCGTTCAATGCCAAGAAGCACCAGGTGATCGAGGGCAAGGGCGTCCTCAACAACCGGATCTCCGAGTACCTGTTTCAGCACCTCAACGACATCGGGGTGCCGACCCATTTCATCCGCCGCCTCAACATGCGCGAGCAGCTGATCCGCGAAGTCGAGATCGTGCCGCTCGAGGTGGTGGTGCGCAACGTCGCCGCCGGCAGCCTGTCGCAGCGGCTCGGGATCGAAGAGGGCACCCAGCTGCCGCGCTCGATCATCGAGTTCTACTACAAGAACGACCAGCTCAACGACCCGATGGTCTCGGAAGAGCACATCACCGCGTTCGGCTGGGCGACGCCGCAAGAGATCGACGACATCATGGCGCTGGCGATCCGCGTCAATGATTTCCTCACCGGTCTCTTCCTCGGCATCGGCATCCGGCTGGTCGACTTCAAGATGGAGTGTGGCCGGCTGTTCGAAAGCGAGATGATGCGGATCATCGTCGCCGACGAGATCTCGCCGGACAGCTGCCGGCTGTGGGACATCAAGTCGAACGAGAAGCTCGACAAGGACCGCTTCCGCCGCGATCTCGGCGGCCTCTTGGAGGCCTACACCGAAGTCGCCAAGCGCCTCGGCATCCTGATGGAAAACGAGCGCCCGGTCGGCTCCGGCCCGGTGCTGGTGAAGGGCTGAGGCTAGGGCGGCGCGCGCAAGCGCGTTTCCAAGCGATGTCATTCCGGGGCGCGCGTCAGCGCGAACCCGGAATCCAGAAGTTATAGAACGATCGAGATTCCGGGTTCGCTCGCTGAGCGCGAGCGCCCCGGAATGACGGAGGGGGCGGAGGCTCTGCCCGGCATGACGAGGGGATCATCGAGGCGACCATGAAGGCACGAGTCACTGTTACCTTGAAGAACGGCATCCTGGATCCGCAAGGCAAGGCGATCGAGGGCGCGCTGAAGTCGCTCGGCGTCGCCGGCATCGCCAGCGTGCGCCAGGGCAAGGTGTTCGACATCGAGCTCGACGGCGCCGCCGACAAGGCCAAGGCCGAAGCCGCCCTCAAGGACGCCGCCGACAAGCTGCTGGCGAACACCGTGATCGAGAATTATCGCGTCGAGGTGCTGGGCTGACAGTCCTCTTCCCTGTGCGGAGAGGGCGGCGAGCAAAGCTCGCCGGGTGAGGGTCTTGATGAGGGCATTGCGATGGCTGATATCACTCCCGAACTGATGTACGAAGTCCTCAAGGCCGTGCAGGCGCGTCTCGCGCAGGTCGACGGCAAGGTCGACGAACTCAAGCAGGACATGCAGGCGTTGCGGCACTCGCACAACGGCCTTCGCCACGAGATCGTCGGCATTCACACCGAACTCGGCAGCATTCACGCCACGCTGGTCCGCCACGAACAGCGGCTCGACCGCATCGAACGTCGTCTCGAACTCAACGAAGTATCGACCACATGAAATCCGCCGTCCTCGTCTTCCCCGGCATCAATCGCGAGCGCGACATGGCGCGGGCGCTGAAACTCGTCTCCGGCAACGACGCCGCGATGGTGTGGCATGCCGAAACCGAGCTGCCGAAGGGCACAGACCTCGTCGTCGTCCCGGGCGGCTTCTCCTATGGCGATTACTTGCGCTGCGGCGCGATTGCGGCGCGGGCACCGGTGATGGACGCGGTGCGCAAGTTCGCCGCCGACGGCGGCCTGGTGCTCGGCGTCTGCAACGGCTTTCAGATCCTGTGCGAGTCCGGCCTGCTGCCGGGCGTGCTGATGCGCAACGCGCGGCTGAAGTTCATCTGCCGCGATGTTCATCTGCGCGTCGAACGCAACGACACCCCGTTCACCCGCGGCTACACCGCCGGCCAGGTGATCAAGGTGCCGGTGGCGCACGGCGAGGGCAATTACGAAGCCGACGAAGACACCGTGAAGCGGCTCGAAGGCGATGGCCGGGTGCTGTATCGCTACTGCTCGCCGGAAGGCGAAGTCGGCGAGAGCCACAACATCAACGGTGCCGCCGCCTCGATCGCCGGCATCGTCTCCGAGCGCGGCAACGTGCTCGGCATGATGCCGCATCCGGAAAATCACGTCGAAGACATCATGGGCTGCACCGACGGCCGCGGCCTGTTCGCAGGCCTCGCCCAGCATTTCGCCAAGGCGGCGTAAGCGGCGGCTCTTTGCTGATCTTCGTCATGGCCGGGCTTTGTCCCGGCCATCCACGCCTTTGTTGCAGATCGGCCTGAAGACGTGGATGCCCGGCACAAGGCCGGGCATGACGTGGCGAGGTCTGCACCAGATCTCGGTGCTCGAGCGGGCGGCCGGTCCCGTAACTATCAGGCTTGCTGCAGCCACAAAAAAAGCCCCCGCAAACCGGGGGCTTTTCGTTGCGCGCCGCTGCTGGCGCCTTGCCTCAGCTCTCGCCGAACACCCGTTTGAAGATGGTGTCGACGTGCTTGTGGTGATAGCCGAGGTCGAACTGCTCTTCGATTTCGGCGTCGGTCATGTATTTCTTCATGTCCGGGTCGTTCTTCAGCAGCGTCAGGAAGTCGCCTTCGCCGCGCCACACCGGCATCGCGTTGCGCTGGACCAGCTTGTAGCTCTCCTCGCGCGAGCAGCCCTTCTGCGTCAGTGCGGTGAGCAGCCGCTGCGAGTGCACCAGGCCGCCGAGGCGGTCGAGGTTCTTGGTCATGTTCTCCGGATACACCACCAGCTTCTCGATCACGCCGGCGAGGCGGTTGAGCGCGAAGTCCAGCGTCACGGTGGCGTCGGGCGCCAGCATCCGCTCGGCTGAGGAGTGCGAGATATCGCGCTCGTGCCACAGCACCACGTTCTCCATCGCCGGCATCACATAGGCGCGCACCATACGGGCGAGACCGGTGAGGTTCTCGGTCAGCACCGGGTTCCGCTTGTGCGGCATCGAGGACGAGCCCTTCTGACCCTCGGAGAAATACTCCTCGGCCTCGAGCACTTCGGTGCGCTGCAGGTGGCGGATCTCGGTGGCAAGCCGCTCCATCGACGAGGCGATCACGCCGAGCACCGCGAAGAACATCGCGTGGCGGTCGCGCGGGATCACCTGGGTCGACACCGGCTCGACCGCGAGGCCCATCGCTTTCGCAACGTGCTCTTCGACCCGCGGGTCGATATGCGCGAAGGTGCCGACCGAGCCGGAGATCGCGCAGGTGGCGACTTCCTTGCGGGCGGCGACCAGGCGTTCCTTGGCGCGCGAGAATTCGGCGTAGGCGTAGGCCATCTTCAGGCCGAACGTCACCGGCTCGGCGTGGATGCCGTGCGAGCGGCCGATCGATGGCGTCATCCGGTGCTCGAAGGCGCGGGCCTTCAGCGCCGCCAGCACGCGGTCGAGGTCGGCCAGCAGGATGTCGGCGGCGCGGGTGAGCTGGACGTTGAAGCAGGTGTCGAGCACGTCCGACGAGGTCATGCCCTGGTGCACGAAGCGCGCATAGGGCCCGACGAACTCGGCCAGATGGGTCAGGAAGGCGATGACGTCGTGCTTGACCTCGCGCTCGATCTCGTCGATCCGCGCCACGTCGAACGCGGCGTCCTTGCCGCCCTTCCAGATCGCCTCGGCGGCCTCCTTCGGGATCACCCCGAGCGCAGCCTGCGCGTCGGAGGCATGGGCCTCGATCTCGAACCAGATCTTGAAACGGGTCAGCGGCTCCCAAATGGCAGCCATTTCCGGACGGGTATAACGCGGGATCATCGCAAACTCGTGGGTTTTGGGGATTACGCCGCGCTTTAGCAGATCGGCGGGGCAGGGGCTAGGGACGGGG
>NZ_JAZDRK010000040.1:0-11947 GCF_047501505.1 Rhodopseudomonas sp. G2_2311 | reverse complement strand
ATCCCCGCCGCCACATTTGGGTTGCTTCGCTGCACCACTCGGCCTTCCAAGGCCGCGCCGGATACGCTGGTGCCGGGAATGGCGATTCCGATGTCGCCGAGGTCGCGGCATTGGCCGCCGAGGAGCTGGCCGACGCTGTCGAGGGCTGCGACCGGCAGCAAGTTCAAGGCGCCGCAACGACGGAGCAGAGTGGTGCAGCTTTTGCTGCCGGCGCTGGTCACGATCAGCGTGTTGCTGGCGTTGCACTTGGCGACGGCGTCCGCCAACGCGAAGCCCGGATACCAGGGGCGTTCGAACGCTCCGGCACCAATCAGGATAATGTCGGCGCCATGATCGAGCGCCCGCGTGATCGCGTCGGCCAGATCGGCCTGTCCGCACACAGATCGGGCATCACTGAAGATCGGTGCTAGCAGCCCGCGGCACATCGGCGCGATGCCTTCCACCGACCGGCAGGGTTGCCCGAAGAGGAGGCTGGCCAGATGGGTGGCTTGGGCGCTTGGGGGGGCGTCGTCGCCGGTGTGCTGGGCGACTGCGGTGTTGAGCGGCTTGAGGGGCGCGCCGATGAAACAATCATGGGTGCGGTCGACCAAACCGTCGAGCAGGGCCACGGTAACATCGCGCTCGCCGCCGCCGAACGCGAACAGAAGCTCCTGGTGGAGCTCGCTTCCAGACACGCCAACCATAACCCCGCCCGTATCTTCCGCCGTTTCACATACGATGCACTCGCATGTCGTTGCCTGCTCGCCCGCATGCAACCGACGGTACATGTCTCTTTGTTCCTCAATTTTTCAATCGGTCAAGAGACATCTTGCATAATCCCTTATTGGGTCGAGTTCCGCCTCCTTATCGATGGGCCCCCATCGTGAAAATGGCGTGATAGACGCGTGAAAAGTGCTATTTTGACCGGAGAGGCAGGAAGGATACGGGATGACGGCGGCGAATTCGGAGCGGTACGCGCTTCGGCTGCTTGGACCCTTCGAACTCACGGAACCCAGCGGGCGCCGGGTCGAGATCACCAGCAAGAAGGGCATCGCCGTCGTCGCAATGCTCGCCTTGTCGCGTGATGGCGCGCGCACCCGCGGCTGGCTGCAAGACCGGCTGTGGGGCAGTCGGCGCAAGGCCGAAGCTGCCGGCAGTCTGCGCCGCGAGCTATCGAACCTGCGCAAGCTGCTGAACGCGAACGGTGCCGAGCTGCTGCTCAGCGATCGCGATCGCGTACGTCTTCGTACCGACCTGATCGACATCGACCTGTTTGCCGCGCGTCCTGGCCGGGCGGTCGGAGAATTGCTGGAAGGTGTCGATATTCCGAGCGAGCTTGGATTCGGCCAATGGCTGCGTGAGCAGCGCGACGCCCTTGTGCCGCCCGCGAACGATATCGTGGTTTCGGCGGTGGCCGGCGGCGCGACGACGCTGCCGACCCATATCGTCGACATCTCGACGCCGCCGGTGGGCTTCGCCGGCCGGCCCGCGATCGCGGTGCTGCCGTTCGCCAACGCCACCGGGGACGAGGCGCTGGACTACGTGGCCGAAGGCATCGGCGAGGAACTGATCGTCGGGCTGTCGCGCATCCGCTGGCTGCCGGTGATCTCGCGCAACTCCAGTTTCTCGTTCACCGAGCGGGACGACCGCAAGCTGATCGGCCAGCGCCTCGGGGCGCAGTACCTCGTCGAGGGCCGGCTGTATCGCGCCTACGACTCCTATGGGGTGTCGGCCTCGCTGGCCGAGGCGATCACCGGCTATTCGCTATGGTCGCGGCGGTTCACGCTGCAATCCCCGGCGGCGCATGACGAGCTTGTGCAGTTCGTCAACGAACTGGTGGCGCAGCTCGAAAGCCGGATCGACCACGCCGAGCAGATCCGCATTCGCGGCAAACGGCAGGACAAGCTCGGCGTCAGCGATTTGATCTGGCGCGGCCGCTGGCATCTCAACCGGCTGACGCGCGCCGATTCCGAAATGGCGCAGAAGCTGTTCGCCGAAGCGCTGGCGCTTGATCCGAACTCGCCCGAAGCGCTGATCCAGGCGACGGCGGCGCTGGCGTGGTCGATCTGGGCCGGCCGCCAGCCACAGGATCAGATCCTGCGGATGCGCAAGCTGGCGCAGCAGGCGATGCTGGCCGATCCCGACGACGGGCGCGGTTTCATGCTGGCCGGCATCGCCGAGATGTGGCTGCGGCATCCCCTCGAAGCGAAAAACCTGCTGAAGCAGGCGATCACGCTGACGCCGAGCCTGGCGCTGGCGCACGCTCAGCTTGGCGGCTGCTTCAACCTCGCCGGCGAGCCCGATCGGGCGATCGTTCAGCTCAAGACGGCGATGCGGCTGTCGTCGAACGATCCCAATATCTTCTATTCGCTGGGCGAACTGGCGCTCGCCTACACCATGCTGGGACAATGGCCGGAAGCGATCGAACATGCCACGCTGGCGCTGGCACGGCGCCCTGCCTATTGGTACGCCCATGTTCTGAAGATCAACGCGCTGGTACGGATGGGGCAGCTCGACGCGGCACGGATCGCCTGCGACGAGCTCCTCGCCATCAAGCCGAACTTCTCCAAACGCTTTCTGGACTGGCTGCCGTTCGTCGATCGCACCTGGGTCGATCACTTCGTCGAAGGGCTGAAGTTGGTGCCCGGTCGGCCTGCGAATTGGCCGGAGCGGGAAGCCCAGGAAACCGCTGCGTAGTAGTAATCTGGCTAACATGAGCAGAGGCGCATTCGCGCCGCTGCTATCTGCGTCAGATCTGTTGTGCAACCTGCTCGAGGCCCATGGCGCGGGCGAGCTTACGAACTTCCTGCTTCTGATCTTCGCGCAGCTGGAACAGCAGCGGCATCGCGGCGTATTTGAGCTGCTGTACTTCGGCGCTGTCCGGATCGATCGCCGGGGTGCTGCGGTCGCGGCCGCGCGCGGTCGCATGCAGCTTGCGGCCGATGGCGCGCAGCGCCTGCTCGACCGACGGCCAATAATATTCCTGCGACGACGACAGATTGAGGCGGGTCTTGATCTGTGCGATCTGGCCGTCGCTGAGCAGTGCTTCCTTCGCAGCCGGCTTCGGCTTTGGCTTCTGGACGGGAGTCGTGGCGATCACCGGCGGCAGCTTGGTGACTGCTTTGGGCGCGGCGACGCTTTGCTCCGAAGGGGCGGCCTCCGGGATTGCTGCGACCGGCAGATCATCGGCCGCGTAGGCGAGCTGCAGCGGCTTGGCCGGCACGGTCGCGTCCGCCGTGGTGGTCGCGGCCGGATCGTCGGCGGGCTGGTCTTGCGCGGCTTGAACCTCAGCTTCGTCCGGCTGCAGCGCGACTTCGAGCTTGTCGGCCTTGAATTCACGGTTGCTGACGGGACGCTCGACCGCGGCCACGCCGGCCAGTCCCGCGGCGGGAACGCTGGCGCGGGCCAGAATGCTGGCAGCGGACGCGCTCGCCAGGAGCACGCACACCAGCGCAGAAAGAGTGACGGTCTTGGTCAAGCTGATCTCCGTCGCGGCGACGAATAGAGGTTCGTATCGCGCAAGAATGCAGAGGAAATATGGCTGTTAGTGGTAACTATGAGCAGTTCCGCGGGGCGCCTGGTTCCGTGCCCCGTGCCGTCGATCAGGCTGCCGCATACATCGGCATCTCGGCCAGCTCATAGGCTTCCTGGATATCAGCGACGATCTCGGAAGCTTCCCACAGCGCATCGGGCGCGACCGACTGGATACTAATCGTCCAGTTGCCGCCCTTGCGGGTACGCGGTGTCCCGACGATTTCGAAGCGTACGTCGCGGCACAGCGGATGGCGATGCAGCGCGTGAGCGACCCGGATGCGGAGTTCGTCGAGGGTCGCGAAAGTCTTTTCGACATGCAGCATGGCGAGGTCCACTTCGGCTGTGGTGTACGCCAACGATGCAGGATCAGTCGTCGAAAGGGCCCCGCATCGCGGCGGCCCTATTGATGTGCCAGGATGGTTAATGCGGTGTTAAACTGATTCTGAGGGCTTGGCCGCCTCGTTGAAATACCTGGAGTGATCCCTGCTATCCACAGGCCTGCGCAGTCAGCTCAGCGCTGTTCGACCACGAGGTTCTGGATCGCGCGCCCGAAATAACCGTGGACGTCGGCGAGCTTCGACGATGCGATCCCGGCGCCGTCCGGCCCCAACCACATCTCGGAATTCAGCAGCACCCAGTCGCCGACCGGCTGCCGTGCGAAGAACACGTTGAGGTCGGCGTTGATGAAGGTCCAGTGCTTGAAGTCGAGGATCGACGAGGTCGCGTTGCTGAAGTCAGAGGCGACCACCGCGCGCATCGCCTGCGAGGTCGGTTGCCCTTCGACCAGGGCGCGGTCGGCGCGATACCAGGTTGCGCCGGGGCCGATCTCGCCGAAGCCGCCATAGACCTTGCGCAGCGACATGCCGCCGACGAACGGATTGCGGGTAAAGCCGGGGTCGAGCACCGGGCAGTCGTCGGGATGCGGCACGTCGAGCGGCGGATGCTCGATATCGTCCGGCAGATCCGGCGGGGCGACGCGAATCTTCAGCACGGTAGCGCCGACCACGATGACGCCCTTCGAGAGCAGCCGCACGGCGCAGAGCTGAATCTTGCGGCCTTCGCGCAGTACTTCGGTCTGGTAGGTCAGCGGCCCCACCGGGACCGGGCGCAACAGGTCGACGGTCACCCGCGAGATCTGCATCGGCGACGGGGTCGGGATCTGTTCGGCGAGGTAAGTAACCAGGGCAGACGGCGGAGAGCCGTGCTGCATCGTCGGATCCCACGGTCCGGCCGCGTTCGGGCTGGTTTCAATATTGATGCCGTCGATGCGATAGATGGAGTCCATGCGGTGACTTCCACGAGCTGAGCTGACGAGATCGAAGCTCCCGTCATTACGAGCGAAGCGAAGCAATCCAGGGCGCGGTGCACGGAGCTGGATTGCTTCGTCGTTTCACTCCTCGCAATGACGGGAGTAGCAGAGGAGACGACGGTTATCGCCTCACAGCGGCGGGTCGATCGCCTCGTCGTATTCCTTCTTGAAGCGGGCGATCAGTTCGCCGGCCGGCAGCACGTCGTTGATGCTGCCGATGCCCTGGCCGGCTCCCCAGATTTCCTTCCAGGCCTTCGGCTTGGCGCGCTCGCCGGCCTCGTCGGTGCCAAAGTTCATCTTCGACGGATCGGACTGTTCGAGATTGTCCGGGTCCATGCCGGCCGCAACGATCGACGGCTTCAGGTAGTTGCCGTGCACGCCGGTGAACAGGTTGGAATACACGATGTCGTCGGCGCCGGAGGTGGTGATCATCTCCTTGTAGCGGTCGACGGCGTTGGCTTCCTTGGTGGCGATGAAGGCCGAGCCGATATAGGCGAAGTCGGCGCCGAGCACCCGGGCGGCGCGGATCGCGCGGCCGTTGGCGATCGCGCCGGACAGCGCGATCGGGCCTTTGTACCAGGCGCGCGTCTCGGTGACGAAGGCGAACGGCGATTGTGTGCCGGCATGGCCGCCGGCGCCCGCCGCGACCAGGATCAGGCCGTCGGCGCCTTTCTCGACAGCCTTGTGGGCGAACTTCTGGTTGATGACGTCGTGGAAGACGATGCCGCCCCAATTATGCGCGGCTTGGTTCAGCTCTTCGCGGGCGCCGAGCGAGGTGATCAGCATCGGGACCTTGTGCTTTTCACAAAGCGCGAGGTCGGCATCGAGCCGGTTGTTGGATTTGTGCACGATCTGGTTGACGGCGAACGGTGCTGACGGACGCTCCGGATGCGCCTTGTCGTAGGCGGCGAGCTCTTCCTTGATCTGGTGCAGCCACTCGTCGAGCAGCGCGGCGGGACGCGCATTGAGCGCCGGAAACGACCCGACCACGCCTGCCTTGCATTGCGCGATCACCAGCTCGGGACCCGAAATAATGAACAACGGTGAGCCGATCACCGGGACCGAGAGGCGGCCCTTGAACAACGCAGGCATGGGCATTTCGAGTTTCTCCTTGTTTGTTGTGTTTGGCGGCGCGGCCGCGGCGACACAAAAGCAAGCGAGGAACAGACCTGCAAGGTGGGATTTGGCGAATTCGTAGCGTTTCGGCGCAAGCGCACGTTTCGTCGCAGTGGTCAGCCGCTGACTACTGGCACCATGCCCGTGTGACGAAATTTTCCGTTCGGCAATCGCCCGGTTCGCGCGGCCGCCCGGGAATCAACACCTTGGCTGAACACTTCTCGGTCGCATCGACGCCGAGGCTCTTGCCGCCGCCATAGCCCTTCGACCGGCACAGGATGTCGGCTGCCGCCTGGCAGTCGGCACCGCTGCCCGGCGCCGCGGGACAGACCTGACGTCCGCTCACCATCGAGGGCACGATCGGCGCCGATGATGCAGCCGGAGCAGGCGGCGCAGGCGGAGTGGGCGGCGGCCTGCCGCCGGGAGGTGGCGGAGGCGGTGGGGAAGCTGCCTGTGACGATGCAGGTGGGCCTGCCGGACTCGGTGGTGGCGGCGGTGGTGGGTTCGGCGGCGGAGGCGGCGGCGCGTCCTTGCTGTCACTGCCGAACGACGGCAGCAGCGACGTCGATGGCAGGAGCGACGACGGCGTCTTCAATAGCTTCTGGATTTCATCGACCAGGCCCGGATTGTCCGAGCGCGCCGGTGGAGGTGGCGGCGGAGGCCGGTCGGCCGGCGGCGGGGGCGCGTAATTCTGCGCCAGCGCGGGGCCGCCGAGCAGAGCTGTGGCGAATATTGCGGCTGTGAAAATGCCGACGCGGCGCGGCACGAGGCGCCAGCGCAAGCTGCGGTTCGAGATGGGCATGGCCCAGCCTACGCCGATGCGCCGGCGGAGAGAAGGCTATTCGCCGTCCCCGCTAGACCAGTTTGAAGGCGATGACGAAGCCGAGCACCAGCACCGCGGCGCCGATCGTCACCCACAGGCCGAGCCGCTTCTCGATCTGCTCGCGGATCACCACGCCATAGCGGTTCAGCACGACCGCGACGATGAAGAAACGGCCGCCGCGGGCGATGATCGAGAACAGGATAAACAGCCAGATGTCGTAGCCGGCAAAGCCCGACGTGATGGTGACGAGCTTGTAGGGGATCGGGGTGAGGCCCTTGAGCAGGATGATCCAGGCGCCCCATTCGGCATAGCCGGCGCGAAACGCCTCGACCTTGTCGCCATAGCCGTAGAGCTGGATCAGCCAGTGCCCGACCGAGTCGTACAGCAGGGCGCCGATCGCATAACCGACCACGCCGCCGGCCACCGACGTCACGGTGCACAGCGCCGCGTAGAACCAGGCGCGCTGCGGCCGCGCCAGCGACATCGGAATCAGCATCACATCCGGCGGCACCGGAAAAAATGAGCTCTCCGCGAACGAGACCAGCCCGAGAATCCAGAGGGCGTAGGGCTTGTGGGCGGCGTCGATGCACCAGTCGTAGATTTTGCGCAGCATGGAGCGCGATCAACCATTCCGTCGCCGGTTTGTCCATGGCGCAAAAGGCACAGATGCTGGAGAACGGGATGCCGGAGGCCGAGTGGAGAGAGGACGTGAGTTCAGTGACGCTTGCGCACCGCGCGGGCGTCCTGCGCGACCACGGGGCGCCGAGCGGCATGCGGCGTCGGCGGCTTGCCGATGCGCGTCTTCGGCAGCTTCTCGGCAATCCCGAGCAGGTTCTCGCGGCGGCGCATCTCGGCCCAGACGTCTTCCGGGCGCACGCCGGCCGAAGCCCATAGCACCGTGAGATTGTAGAGCAGGTCGGCGCTTTCGCGGATCACCGCCTCGCGGTTGCCGTTGACGGCGTCGATCACCACTTCGATCGCCTCTTCGGCGAGCTTCTTGGCCATCTTGCCGGAGCCGCGTTGAAACAGCCGAGCCGTCCGCGACGTCGCTGGATCGAGATCCCGCGCCGCGAGCACGGCGTGATAAAGGCGCTCAAGCGAATCAGCCATTTCAACAGCTTAGCTGATTTCGATGTCAGTCGTGTTAACGCAACTCAGGCGCGATATCCAACCTTAGAGGCAGGATGAGCACGCCTGAGCGTCGGTTCGGTGCGTTAATAGCCGTAGTAGTACGGTCGCGGGCCATAGGGTGCGCCATAATAGCGCGGTCCCCCGTAATACCCCGGGCCGCCATAGTAGTAGCGGTACCGGCTCTCATACGCGTCGCGCTGCGCCTGCGCGGCAGCGATCGCTCCGATGGTGCCGACGATCCCGACAAACGCTGCGGCAGCCGCGGCATTGCCATTGCCGCCACGCCGGGCGTAGCGGCGCTTCCGCGCGCTGACATCGGTCAGCGGAGCGGCCTCGGTCGCCGGTGCAGCGGTTTGAAGCTTGGTCGTGGGAGCGGCAGCGAATGCCGCAGTCGGCTCGAGCGCCGGCACGGCCAGCGCCATAGCGGTGACGATCGCGACGGTCCGGCCGCCCGACGACCACAAGGATTTGCGCTTCTGCATCTGTATCCTCCGCCTGACGGGTGTGTCTCGGTATCCGCCAAGACAACCGTCATGATGCAGCTAAGGTTCCACTTTGGAAACACAAGGCCGGACTGCGTGCGCGCCGATGGTCCCGCGCTTCAAAGAAAAATGGCCGGGACGAGCCCGGCCATTGCGCAGCGATGCGGCGAAGTAGGTGCGAAAGGATCAGCCCTTGGCGAGCTGCTGATCGAGATCGTGCAGTACCTGGTAGCAGGGCAGCACCTGGGCGACCGAGGCGTTCGGCTCGCGGCCTTCGCGGATTGCGGCGAAGAACTCGCGGTCCTGCAGCTCGATGCCGTTCATCGAGACATCGACCTTGGAGACGTCGATCTTCTCTTCCTTGCCGTTCACCAGATCGTCGTAGCGGGCGATGTAGGTGCCGTTGTCGCAGATGTAGCGGAAGAAGGTGCCGAGCGGGCCGTCATTGTTGAACGACAGCGACAGCGTGCAGATCGCACCGTTGGCGGCCTTGAGCTGGATCGACATGTCCATCGCGATGCCGAGATCGGGATGGATCGGTCCCTGCACGGCGTTGGCCTTCACGATCGGCGAGCCGGCCTGATAGGCGAACAGATCGACGGTGTGGGCGGCGTGGTGCCACAGCAGATGATCGGTCCAGCTGCGCGGCTGGCCGAGCGCGTTCATGTTGGTGCGGCGGAAGAAGTAGGTCTGCACATCCATCTGCTGGACGTTCAGCTCGCCGGCCTTGATCTTCTTATGCACGTACTGATGGCTCGGATTGAAGCGGCGGGTGTGGCCGCACATCGCCACCAGGCCGGTCTGCTTCTGCAGATCGACCACCGCCTGCGCGTCCGCCAGCGAATCCGCCAGCGGGATTTCGACCTGGACGTGCTTGCCGGCGCGCAAACAGTCGATGCCCTGCTGCGCGTGCATCTGGGTGGGCGTGCAGAGGATGACCGCATCGACCTCTTTGATCGCCAGGGCGTCGGACAGTTCGGTCGAGACGTGCTCGATGCCGTACTTCTTGGCGATTTCCTGGGTCGGCTCCAGCCGGCGCCCGATCAGCGACACCACCTCGACGCCGTCGATGTTCTTGATGCCGTCGAGATGCTTGATGCCGAACGCACCCGCTCCCGCGAGGGCGACCTTGATCGTCTTTGCCATGTCAGGCGTTCTCCAGAATGAGGTGGCCGACCGCGGTGTTGCTGGCCGGGACGTGGTAGAAACGGTGGGCGACCTTGGGCTTGGGGCCGCCTGAGACATCGCTCATCGCGCCGCGCGCGATCAGCCACATCACCAGCTCGATGCCCTCGGAGCCGGCTTCGCGGACGTAGTCGATATGCGGCTTCTTCGACAGCGCATCCGGATCGTTGATCAGCTGGTCGAGGAAGGCGTTGTCCCATTCGCGGTTGATCAGGCCGGCGCGCGGCCCCTGGAGCTGGTGGCTCATGCCGCCGGTGCCCCAGATCTGCACGTTGAGGTCTTCGTCATAGGACCGGATGGCGCGGCCGATCGCCTGGCCGAGCATGTAGCAGCGCCGGCCCGACGGCACCGGATACTGCACGACGTTGACGGCGAACGGGATCACCGGGCAGGGCCAAGCCTGCGGCTCGCCGCACATCAGGCTGAGCGGCACGGTGAGGCCGTGGTCGACATCCATCTTGTTGACGATGGTCAGGTCGAAATCGTCCTGGATCACCGACTGGGCGATGTGACCGGCGAGCCGCGGATGGCCGATCACCTTCGGCACCGGCCGCGGTCCCCAGCCTTCGTCAGCCGGCTGATACTCGGCCGCGGTGCCGATCGCGAAGGTCGGAATCAGGTCGAGGCTGAAAGCCGTGGCGTGATCGTTGAACACCAGGAAGATCACGTCGGGCTTCTGGTCCTTCAGCCACTGCTTGGAGAACTCATAGCCCTTGAATACCGGCTTCCAGTAGTCTTCGTCGGTCTTCTGCATGTCGATCGCCGCACCGATCGCCGGCACGTGCGAGGTGTAAACGCTGGCGGTGATACGGGCCATTACTTCTTCTCCCCGACGTAGCGATTGCCCTCGATCGGGCGGCCGCCGCCGACCATCATGTTGCGGTACTCTTCTTCGGTCATTCCGGTCATCGAGCCCGCCATTTGCTGGAAGCTCTTGCCGTCGGTGGCGCCGATCTTGGCGAGGAAGTAGATGTTGCCGCCGAGCGCGATGCAGCGATTGAGGTCGCGATCCAGCACCGCCTGCTTCTGTTCCTCGCTCATCGGCCATTCGTCGAGATAGGCGCGCTCGTCCGCCTTGAAGCGGGCGCGGTTCTCGGCCTTCATCAGCGACATGCAGAACTGGTTGAGATGATAGCCCTGGCGCGACATGTCGGCATCGAAGATCGTGGTGCCGGGCACGTCCTTGTAGGGTTTGTCGAGGGGCATCGCGGGGTCTCCTCTGGAATTTGGTTATGGTTCGTCATTGCGAGGAGCGAAGCGACGAAGCAATCCAACTCAGTGCTCAGTGCTCTGGATTGCTTCGCGGAGCTTGTCATCAGGCCGGCCAAAGGCCGGACCCGGTGGCTCGCAATGACGGCAGTGAATTACTTCTCCTCCGGCCAGTACAGCCGCATCGGGTTGTCGACCAGTAGCTTGCGCTGAAGTTCCGGCGTCAGGGCGATGTGCGGGATGAAGTCGACCAACAGGCCGTCGTCCGGCATGTGGCCCTTCAGGTTCGGGTGCGGCCAGTCGGTTCCCCACAGTACGCGATCCGGGAAGGTTTCGACGATGCGGCGGGCGAACGGGACGACGTCGCGATACGCGTTCTGTTCGCCGTTCAGCGCCGGCGGACCGGACACCGAGAGCCGCTCCGGGCAGCTCACCTTCGACCAGACGTTGGTGTGCTCGCGCATGAATTTGACGAACAGCTCGAACTCGGGGCCGTCGACCGGCTTGGTGACGTCCGGGCGGCCCATGTGGTCGACCACCACGGTGGTCGGCAGCGAGGTGAAGAAGTCCCACAGCTCGGGCAGGTCGACCGCCTCGAAATAGATCACCACGTGCCAGCCGAGCTGTTTGATGCGCCCGGCGATCTCGACCAGTTCGTCCTTCGGGGTGAAGTCGACCAGCCGCTTGACGAAGTTGAAGCGGACGCCGCGGACGCCGGCCTCATGCATCGCCTGCAGTTCGGCATCGGTGACGCTGCGCTTCACCGTGGCGACGCCGCGCGCCTTGCCGCCCGAATTGATCAGCGCGTCGACCATCGCCCGGTTGTCGGCGCCGTGGCAGGTCGCCTGCACCACGACATTGCGGGCGAAGCCGAGATGGTCACGTAGCGCGTAGAGCTGCTGCTTCGACGCGTCGCACGGCGTGTATTTGCGCTCCGGTGCGAACGGAAACTCGTCGCCCGGCCCGAACACATGGCAATGCGCATCCACCGCGCCCGGCGGCACCTTGAAGGCCGGCTTCGAGGGGCCTTGGTACCAATCCAGCCAGCCCGGGGTCTTTTCGAATTTCATTTCGATACTCGTCTCAAGTCAGCACCGCTTGAACGCAGCGCTAGTTAAAGTCCGCGTCTATTTCGCCTCGGCCTCTCCGCTCCCCTCCCCCTTGGGGGTAGGGGAGCGG